>JACCWH010000161.1 GCA_013697735.1 Trueperaceae bacterium
CGCCCGAGCGGCGCGCACCCCCTTCGCCGTGTCGGACGCCTGCGAGCGACCCGACGCGCGGCCCCCCTCCACCGCACCTCTTTCGCCTCACCTATTTCTCGACGTCCACCAGCCCCTTCACGAACCAGCGCTGCATCAGCAGCACCACGATCACCGGCGGGAGCAGCGCCAGCACCGCCGTCGCCATGATCAGGTTCCAATCGGTGTGCGCGTCACCGGTGCCGATCATCTTGACGATGCCGATCACGATCGTCTCGCGGCCGCGGCTCGTGGTGATGAGGAGCGGCCAGAGGTACTGGTTCCAGCCGTAGATGAAGAGGATCACGAAAAGCGCCGCGATGTTGGTCCGTGAGAGCGGCAGCAGAATGCTCCAGAAGAAGCGCAGCGGCCCGGCACCGTCCATCTGAGCGGCGTCGACGAGTTCGTCGGGGATGGTCATGAAGAACTGCCGGAAGAGGAGCGTCGCGGTCGCCGAGGCGATGAGGGGGATGGTGAGCCCCGCGAACGTGTCGATCATCCCGAAGCGCGCCACCACCGAGTAGGTCGGAATGATCCGGACCTCCACCGGCAGCATCAGGGTGATGAAGATCATCCAGAAGATCGTCATCCGGAACGGGAATTCGAAGAAGACCACCGCGTAGGCCGAGAGCAGTGAGATGAAGATCTTCCCCACCACGATCACGAGCGCCATCACCAGGCTGTTGCGCATCATGATCAACGCTGGTGTCGCCCGCACGCGCGACCCCTGCCCGCTCTGAAGCGCCTGAGCGTAGTTCTCGATCGCCTGCGCCCCGGGAACGAGCGGCATGTCGCCGCGCGCGATCGTCGACGAGGAGTGCGTCGACCCGATAACCGCGACGTAGATCGGGAAGGCGAAGATGATCACGCCGAGGAGCAGCACGAGGTGCGCCAACCAGGCATTCCGGGACCCGGTCATCAGTAGTGCACCCGCCGTTCGATGTAGCGGAACTGCACCACGGTGAGTACGATCACCGCGAGCATCAGGATCACCGATTGGGCCGAGGAGCCGCCGAGGTCGAGGTTGATGACGCCGTCACGGTAGACCTTGTACATCAGCGTCGTGGTGGCGCGGCCCGGTCCCCCCTGCGTGAGGGCGTGGATGACACCGAACGTATCGAAGAAGGCGTAGATGATGTTGACGATGAGCAGGAAGAAGGTCGTCGGCGAGAGCAGCGGGAAGACGATGAGCCAGAAGCGTCGGCCGGCGGGGGCACCGTCGATGGCGGCGGCCTCCACGATCGTCTTCGGGATCGACTGCAAACCGGCGAGGAAGAAGAGGAAGTTGTAGCTCACCTGCTTCCAAGCCGAGACGAAGATGGTGAGGAAGAGCGCCTGGTTGCCATTGAGCCGGTAGTCCCAGCGCAGGCCGAGCTCACGGAGCCCTTGACCCACCTGGCCGATGCTGGGATGGAATATGAACAGGAAGAGCACCGCCGCCACCGCCGGCGCGATGGCGTACGGCCAGACGATGAGCGTCCGGTACCCCCGCGCTCCGCGGATCGACGCGTCCGCCATGTAGGCGAGGAGGAGGGCGGGCGCCATCGCGAAGAAGGTGACGAGGCCGGAGAAGACGATCGTCACGCGCACTGCGTCGAGATAGAGGCGGTCGGCGAACACCGTCTGGAAGTTCTCGAACCAGACGAACGTCGTGCGGAGCCCGAAGGGGTCCTCGATGAGCAGCGATCCGTAGATCGCCTGGCCAGCTGGCCAGAAGAAGAACACGATCGTGATGGCGAGTTGCGGCGCGAGCAGCGCGTAGGGGAGGAGCTTGTTGCGGAAGATCGAGCGCCTGCGCATGCATCTCCCTGGAGACGTCCCGGAATGGCGGCTGCGGGGGCCCGATCGGAGCCCCCGCAGCGTCGTTCACGTCAGGTCGAGCGTCGTCTAGCGGTTCGCCCGCTCGAACGCGCGCAGCACGGCGTTGCCGCGCTCGACGGCGGTGTCGAGCGCCTGCTGGGCGCCCTGCTCGCCCTGGAAGGCGCGCTCGATCTCCTCCTGGATGATGTTGCGGATCTCCGGGAGGTTACCGAGGCGGAAGCCCCTCGAGTTCTCCGTGGGCGTGGCGCGGGTCAGCTGCTCGTAGGGGATGTCGCGGCCGGGGTTCTCGTCGTAGTACCCCTCGGCCTGAAGCTCGTCGAAGACCCCGAACACGATCGGCAGGTTGCCGCTCTGGAGGTGCCAGTCGCGGATGACCTCTGGGCGCGCGAGGTAGTTGAAGAAGTTGGCGACGGCCGTGTACTCCTCATCAGTGCGGCCGGGCGCCTGCATCACCCAGAAGCTCGCTCCGCCGATGACGGAGTTGAGGGGTGCGCCCTCGACGTCGTCGTAGTGCGGCAGCATCTGGACGCTCCAGTCGAACTCCGCCTCACGCAGGACGCGGGCGAGCAGTCCCGAGGAGCCCTGGAGGATGGCACACTCGCCGGACGGGAAGAGCGCATCGCCGGCGGCGTCGCGCCCGCCGTACGTGAACGCCCCATCGGCCTGCATGTCGATCAGGGTCTGCAGGTGGCGGACGTGCAGATCGCTGTTGATCATGAGTTCGGCGTCGAGGCCCTCGAAGCCGTTCGCGCGCGTGGCGAAGGGAACGTCGTGGATCGCGCTGAACTGCTCGTACTGCGTCCACGTCGGCCACGCCATGGAGAACCCGCACGTCGCCGCGTCGGCTTCGACGATCGCGGTGGCGGCCGCGCGCACGTCGTCCCACGTCTCGAGCTGCACCTCGGGGTCGAGCCCCGCGTCGCGGAACGCATCTTCGTTGATCCACATGACCGCGGTGGAGGAGTTGAACGGCATGGACATCATGCGTCCGTCCGGGAGGCTGTAGTAGCTGCGTACGGCGGGCAGGTAGATCTCGGGATCGAACGCCACGCCCGTCTGCTCGAAGAGTTGGTGGACGGGCAGGATCGCCTCGCCCGCCGCCATCATCGTGGCGGTCCCGACTTCGAACATCTGCACGATGTGCGGAGCGTTCCCGGCGCGGAAGGCGGAGATGGCCGCGACCATCGTCTCCGGGTACGAGCCGCGGAAGCTCGGGTTCACCTGGTACTCGTCCTGTGACTCGTTGAAGTCGGCCACGTAGCCCTCGAGGAGTTCGGCGTTCACGCCGGTGAAGGCGTGCCAGAACTCGACCTCGACCTGGGCCTGCGCCACCGTGAAGAGCAGGAGCGGGCTCAGCAGGCAGATGGCGAGGACGGATGGTCCCTTCGGCCGACGAGCGTTCGGGTGATCGTGATGCATCGTTGTTCCCCTCTTCCCCCGCGACGCGTCTGCATCGCGGGCCTGGCCGCTCCGAATTCGAGCGGGCGGCCATGTTCCGATGGTGGTGCTACCGAGAACGTCAGTATACGCACGACGGCTCCCTCGGCACAGTGACCGTAGCGGTGGCGCGTCATCGGTTCGTCAGCGAGGGGAGTGACCGCGGGCTCCTTGGGTGCGGGGCGTGGTTGGTGGGTGGGGAACGCACCCGCGTCTCAGGCGATGGGGATCGCATGAACGGCCTACCTGATGGGGGATCAGGGGGTGTGGCGGCCGACCCAAGGAGCGCACTACGGTCGCGCCGCCCCATCGGGGCAGCGTGCGTTCGTCGAAGTGGGGGCTACGACGACCGCACCGGAGTGTACGGCACGACCCGTGCCACATCAATACGTTGCAGCCTACGAACGGACGACGATCGGATGCGCGCCGGCAGCGACGACGTCGGCCACGACGGCGACGTGCGGAAAGGCCTCCCGCACGTGCGCGAGCAGGTCGTCGGCGCGCGCCGGATCGACGCAGAGCAGCAAGCCGCCGCTCGTCTGCGGATCGACGAGCGACCACCAGGCGGCCGCGTCGAGCCCGCCGCGTCCCGCCACGTGCTCGTCGACGTAGTGGGTGGTACTCGTGTGCGCCTTCGTGAGGATGCCGCGCTCGAGCGTCTCGCGCGCGCCCGGGAGCAACGGAACATCGTCGGCGCGCAGGTCGATCGTCACGTTCGAGCCTCGTGCGAGGTGCAACGCGTGGCCGAGCAGCCCGAATCCGGTGACGTCGGTCGCGGCGTGCACGGCGGCGTGGAGGTCGCTCGGGAGGTCGAGGCGGTTGAGCTGCTTCATGGACTCGATGGCGGGCGCCATCGACGCCTCGTCGATCTCGTCGTTCTTGCGCGCGCCGGCGAGCGTGCCGGTGCCGATGGGCTTGGTGAGCACGAGCACGTCGCCCGCACGCGCGCCGCTGTTGCGCCAGAGGCGATCGGGGTGCACGAAGCCGGTGACGGAGAAGCCCAGCTTGAGCGTGTCGTCCTCGATGGAGTGCCCGCCCACCAGGAAGGCGCCGGCGGCCGCGATCGCGTCGGCCGCCCCCGCCATCATCTCTGCGAGCACCTCGTCGGGGAGGATCCCTACGGGGAAGGCGAGCACGCTCAGCGCCGTGGTCGGCGTGCCGCCCATCGCGTACACGTCCGAAAGCGCGTTCGCAGCCGCGACCGCGCCGAAGTCGCGCGGATCGTCGACGACCGGCGTGAAGAAATCGATCGTCTGGATCATGAGTGTGTCGTCGTTCACGCGCCACACCGCGGCGTCGTCGAAGAGGTCGTGCCCGACGAGCAGATCTGGGTGCGCGTGCGTCGGGAGCGTTTCGAGGAGCGCGCGTAGGGTGCCCGCTGCGATCTTGGCGGCACACCCCCCCTTCGAGACGGTCTTGGTCAGTCGGATGGGGGTGTCCACGATTCCGCAGCGTACGCCGCGACGGCGCGAGCCCACCATCCCATTGCCCCGCACCATCGGCGCGTATACAGTGTCCGCCAGAATCCCTCGAGGAGGCAGTCGATGGCGAACGCGATGGTCGGTCGTACGTTCGTGCTGCGGTCTCTGACGCGCATTGCCCTGACGTGTGCGCTCGTCTCCACGGTGGCGGCGGGGGCCGCGCAGCCACCGCCGGCGGAAGCGCTCTGGTCGCACCTCGAGGCGGCCAGGGACGAGATCCCGCGCGATCGCTTCGACCTCGAGGCGGTGGTGGCGTCGGTCGGTACCGACCCAGCGGCGCTCTTCACGTGGGTGCGCGACGAGACCACACTCCTCCCCTACCGCGGACTCCTCAAGGGCCCGACGGGCGTCCTACTCGATCGTGGCGGAAACGCGCTCGACCGCGCGCTGCTCCTGCGCGCCCTGCTGGAGCTCGCGGGCTGGGAGGCGAGTCTCGTCACCGCGACACTCCCACCCGACGCGAGCGCGGCGCTCGCGGCTGCCGCACGCGCCGCCACACCGGCGCCGGCGCCCATCGGCCGCGAGCACGCCACCGATCTCGCGGCCCGTGCCGCCCAGGAGCTCGAGCTCGACGAATCAGACGTCGCTGCCGCGCTCGCGCGCGCCGCGGCCGAGACACGGTCCTTCGACGCCCTCCTCGCGACGCGGAGCGCCCGACTGGGCGACGCGCTCCTCGCCGCCCTCGCTCCGCACCCCGACGCCTCCGCCACGAGCGATCCCTTCTCCGAAGTCTGGTGGGTGCGAGTCGTGCTCGAAGACGGTTTCACCCAGGACCTCGATCCGAGCCTGCCCGATGCCCTCCCCGGCGAGCGGCTCGCGGCGGATGGCCGAGTATTCGATCCCGACACGCTCGAGGCGTTCGCCACGCTCGACGGTCCCTGCCCCGACCTCACCTGCGGCGATCGGCTCCACGTCGTGGTGGTGCGGGCGATCGCCGAGACGCTGCGCGACGACGGCCTCGTCGAGCACGTGCTCCTCGAGCGCGCCGTGCTCCCCGCGGCGGTGCTCGGCACACCGCTCGCGCTTAGCGTGACCGCGTACGGTGGCGACGGTGCCCCCGACCCCTTCGGCACGACGGGCGCCGCAGCCGCGCTCCGCGACGCACTCCTCGATCACGACGCCTGGCGGCCGGAGCTCACCATCGGCGAAGCGTCCGTCCCGGGGCGCGTGGTGCGCGTCGACGGCACCGTGCACGACGAGCCCGGCGAGCCGCCCGCGGCGAGCTCCGGCGGCGTGGGCGGCATCGGGCTCGGCGGCTTCGGTTTCGGCTTCGGAGGCGGCGCCGACGAAGACGAGGAGGAGGAAGGCGCCGACGGCTTCACCGCGCTCTGGTGGGAGTACGCGGTGCACACCCCCGGCGTCGGCCGCACGGTGGAGCGCCGAGAAGTGTTCGACCTGCTCGGTCCCGCTGCCCGTGCATCGGGTGCGTGGGACGCGTTCGACGCCAGCAGCGAGGCACGCTTCGAGCGGGCGCTGGCGCTCGCCGGGCAGAGCGAGTTGGCGCTCTTGCCGGCGGCGCTCCACCCCGATCTGCTCCACTTCCTCGCCGCCACGCGTCTCCTCGCCGAGCGCGACGCCTGGGACGCCTTCGCCGCGCGCGGCACGAGCGCCGCAATGGTGGACGTAAACGCGCGCCTCAATGCTCTCGCGGGGCTGCGAACCGCGCCGGAGCGCTTCGCGCTCGCCCGCGCTCGCGCGAGTCGAGACGACGGCCGCGGCGCCCAGACGGGGCTCCTCGCGCTCGCCCATCACCGCCGGCTCGCGAGCGACCTGAGCACCGTGCAAGGTTTCGACCTCATCGCAGCGCCGCCGGCTCCGTTCGCCACGGCCGTGCGCGAAGGTGTCGCCGACGCCGTGCTCGAGTCGCTCTCGAGCGCGGCCGGCGAGGCCGATGGGGGGGCACGAAACGACGGCCCGACGGTCGCAGAGGCCTTCGACCGCGACCCGTCGAGTTGGCGCGTGCTCCGCCATCATGAAGCCGACCATCCTGACGGGGTGGCGGCACTCGCCGCCCTCCCACCCGACCTGGCGGCGCGCGTCCGAGCCGATCTCGACGCCGGCTTCACGGTGGTGGTGCCGAGCGACGCCGCCGACGCGGTCGGTTGGTGGCGCGTCGATCCCATGAGCGGCGCCACTCTCGGCCGCGGCACGCGCGGGTGGGGGCAGGCGACGACGTCGTACGCCGAGCGCATCAACGTGGTGATGCAGTTGCGCGGCGTGGTGAACCAGTACGCCGCGATGGGGCAGTGCCTCGGACTCGCCGTGACGCAACCTCTCCAGGGGATCGAGGGCGTGGGCGACGAGTTGCAGGCGTGCATCTTCTCGCTGGTGTGCGGCCAAGTGAACACCGCCGCGGGGATCCTCGTGAAGGACGAGGCTTGGACCAGCGTCATCCTGCTGGGGACGATCGACGCGCTCTGGGGCGGTGTGTCGGAGGCGGGTTTCGGCGGCTTCTGCGGCTCGATCTGGAAGCGTCTGGCTCCCTGACCGAGCTCCCGGCGCGAACCTCAGCGCGCCATCGCGAGCAGCGCGGCGATGATCGTTTCGGCGTCGCCGCGGGCGAGCACGCGCCTGGGCTGCGCGGTCATGGAGCGGTCGTAGAGCCGATCGTAGTGCCCCTCGAGGAGCGGGACGATCCAGCCACGATGCGCGACCGGATCGTCCCACGTCGCCTCGGCGTCGTGCAGCGCCGCGATCAGCGCCTTCGTGCGCGCGCCACCGAGGCGGGAGCGGAGGCGCCCGAGCGCGTCCTCGAGCCGCGACCGCGTCGCCCCGACGCCGAGGCGATGGGTCGGCGCCCGGACGTACTCCGCGAAGATGCGCTCGGCGCGGCGCGCCAGCGGCACCTCGAGGATCACCACGGGGGCGCTCGTCATGGCCTCGAAGAGGGGTGCGGGGAGCGTCCGTGCACCGACGAAGCGCGACTCGTCCTCGACCACCACCATTCCAGCCGGATCGAGCACGAGCGCGGCCGCGAGTGCGTTCTCGAAGGTCGCCTGGCTCGGCTGTGCCGTGTCGTGGGCGCCGAACGCGCTGCCGCGATGGCGCGCCTCCCCCTCGAGGTCGAGCACCTGGAGGGATGGGTCGACGCCGAGCAGCTCGCGCACGACTTCGGTCTTGCCACTCCCCGTCAGGCCCGCGATCACCACCAGCTGCTTGCGCTCGAGCGCCACGCCCAGGTTCGACGCGAGATGCCCGCGCAGCCCCTTGTACCCGCCGCGCACGGCGAGGGCGTCGGGACGACCGATCATCTCGACGGCGAGAGCGCTGCGGAGGCCGCCGCGCCAGCACGTCACGGCGCTCGGCCCCGCCGCGGTCGCCTCGCGCCAGGCGCGCGTCCGTTCCGGGAGGTGGGGTCCGGCGAGTTCGTACCCGAGTTCGATCGCGGCCTCCTGGCCGGCGTCGCGGTAGCGAAGCCCCACCTGGTGGCGCTCTTCGTCGCTCATGAGCGGGAGCGCCCTCGCGAACGGTAGCGCACCGCGCGCCACCTCGACGGGCGAGCGCACGTCGATGAGGGCGAAGGGGGGCAGGCGCGCACCGAGCGGGAAGACGTCCTCGGGTCGAAGGGTCATCGACGCGAGACTACGACGCGTACACGACCTTGGACCGCACCTCGGCACAGTCCTCGCGGGTCATCGCCACGATCTATGCTGCGCCATGGTCGCAACGTGACGACGACGCCTCCCCCGGTCGCCGAAGCACGCGGGAACGCCCGGGGCGAGGGGCCGACGTGGGCGCCCTACGCGATGCTCGTGCTCGCGACCGTGTTCTGGGCCGGAAACTTCGTGGTGGCGCGCGCCCTGCGCGACGTGCTGCCGCCCGTGTCGCTGAACGTCTGGCGCTGGCTCGTCGCGTTGGCGATCCTGCTCCCGTGGGCGGGCCCCGAACTCCTTCGCCACCGCGCCCTCGTGCTGCGCCACGCCGCGCTGGTGCTGGCGCTCGGCGCGACGGGCGTGGCAGCGTTCCACACCTTCGTCTACCTCGCGCTCGCCAGCACCACGGTGACGTCGGCGGTGCTGATCGCCTCGACCGTCCCGGTGGTGATTCCCGTCCTCTCGTGGCTCCTCTACCGCGACCGGATCACACGACGCCAGGCGCTCGGCATCGCGCTCTCGTTCGTGGGAGCCCTCACGGTGGTGATGCGCGGCGATCCCGGTGCGCTCGCGTCGCTGCGGCTCGACGCGGGCGCACTCTGGATGGTCGCCGCCGTGCCGGCGTGGTCGCTCTACACGGTGCTCCTCAAGGTCGTGCCGAAGGCGTTCCCGCCGCGCACCCTCCTCCTCTCCACCACGATCGCGGGCCTCCTGCTCCTGCTACCCCTCTACGCGTGGCGGGTCGCCGCCGGGGAGGTGCTGCCGGTGCGCCTCGATACCGCCGCGGCGGTGCTGTACGTCGGCGCCTTCGCCTCGGTGCTGGCATTCCTCTTCTGGAACCGTGGCGTTGCCACCATCGGACCGAACCGAGCGGGTCTCTTCATCCACCTGATGCCGCTCTTCGGTGCGCTTCTCGCCTTCCTCTTCCTGAGCGAGACGCTCGCGCCCTATCACCTCGTAGGAGCCGTACTGGTGGTGAGCGGCGTGATGGTGGCGCGTCGATCGCCGACCGACGTCAACGCGCGCAGGGCGTCGGCTTGAACGCGTCGGCGACGGCGACGGCGCCGAAGCCGGCGACCGTCGCCCCCGCCGGCACCAGCAGCCGCCCCCCCACCGCCACGGCGCCCATGCCGTGCCGCGGCACCGGCATCGCCGGGAGCTGCTCCCATTCGCCCGTCGCCCGTACGAACCGTTCCACCTGGTCGAACATGCCGTCGGTGCGTGCCTGGTTCCCCTCGCCCCCGAGGGCGTAGAGGCACCCGTCGAGTGCCGCCACGGCGTGGCCGGAGCGGCCCGTGGGCATGGGCGGCGCCTCGATCCACCGCGCGGCGGCGAGGTCGTACACCTCGTGCGTCGCCATCGTGAAGTCGCCCGCTGCGCGTCCTCCGATCGCGTGCAGGTGACCGTCGACGGCCGCCACGGCATGGTGGTCGCGGGCGCTCGGCATGTCGGGCCACGCGGTCCAGGCGTCAGCGACGGGATCGTAGGCCGCGACCTCGGCTACGGAGACGCCACCGCGGGCGCCGCCGACGGCGATCACCAGGTCGTCGACGACGGCCGCCGCCAGCGCCCCGCGCACGGTCGGCAGCGACGCCGCGAGGCTCCATGCGTCGGTAGCAGGATCGTAGACCTGCGTCGCGTCGACCGGATTCTGCAGACCGGGGCCGCCGAAGCCACCGACCACCACCAGGCGCCCAGCGATGGCGACTGCTGCGGGGTGATTCACCGCGACGGGCATGTCGGGCAGGCGCTCCCACTCGCTCGCACCCTCTCGCCACCGCTCCGCGCTCGAGAGCGTCTCGCGCCCCGTGCCGAAGCCGCCGACCACGTAGAGCGCTCCGTCGAGCCAGACAGCGGCGACCTCCTGACGCGCTACGGCGAGGTCGGGGAGCGACGTCCAGCCGGTATCGCCGAGCGCGAACGAGATCGTCGACACCGTCGCGATGAGCGCGAGGGTTGCCGCTCCGAATGCGCGAAAGGGGTGGGGCATGTGCGCCTCCTCTGGCGCGAGGATACCGGCCGACGCCCGCGCGCCGCACACGCTCGACACGAAAGGGCCGGAGCGCTGTGATGCGCTCCGGCCTGCGTTCGATGTCGGAGGTTGGATCGCTCGGTCAGTCGGCGCAACCGCCGACGGAGCCCTGGCTACAGACGCGCTCCCCATCGAGCCAGAGCGCGTTCGCGAAGATCGCATCGGTGAAGACGACGCTGCCGCCGGGCATGACGGCGCCCGTGAAGTTCGCATTCGTGAAGTTCGCGCCGACGAACTTCGCGCCGGCGAAGTGCGCGCCGCTGAGGTTCGCCCCGGTGAAGTCGGCGCCCGAGAAGTCCGAGCCGTTGAGGCGCGCACCGGAGAGGTCGGCATCGCGGAAGCTGGCGTTTCTGAAGTCGCTCCCCTGGAGTCTGGCGTTCACGAGCGAGGCACCGTCGAAGTTGGCACGCGGCGCCGTGACGTCGTCGAGGATCGCGTCGTCGAGGTCGGCGTCGCTGAAGTCCTCGTCGCTGAGGTCCTCGCCCGTGTGGTCCGCGGGGGCGTTCTCGGCGGGAACGTCGGCGCCGGGAACGTCGGTGTCGGGAACGTCGGCGTCGAGACCATCGGCGTCGGGACCATCGGCGTCGGGAACGTCCGTGTCGGGAACGTCACCGGCGGGCTTTTCGCCGCTGTCGGCGCCCTCGGGCACATCGACGGCCTCCGTGGGCTGCTCCACGAAGGCGTCGGTGGGCACGACGGTTCCACACGCGCTGATCAGGAAGACGAGCGCGACGAGGACCATCAGGGAGAGCAACGGATGACGGGTACGGTACGAACGGGGACGATGCATGGCTTCCTCCGGATCTCGGCCGGTCGCGCTACTAGCTCCACCTGTCCCAAGCGCCCGAATACGGGATCAGGTTTCATCGCTTCCGAAGTCAGCCCACCGCTGTCTGCGGTGTGTGAGGACACGATGCGGCGGAGCGACTTACGGTTCACTGACGCAGCCGAGGTGTACGACGCGATGCGCTCGGCCAGCACCGGCGCACGGCAGCGAGGCGCCGGGTCGGGGCGCCGAACCCGACCCACGCCCGCACGGCACCGGCCGCGCTCGTGCACCCGCTCGCACCGCTGCGCTGCACGATGCTACGTATGCAGCATCGGACGCACCGAGCCTGGTGGCGTCGCGCCGGACCGTGGCGGGTCGTGCTCGTCGTTCGCTGGTCGCCTTGGCCCACGCTCGCGCCGCGCATTTCGCTGCGCCGGACGCACCGCCTGGCGACCGTCGGCGGCGCCGAAGCCGCACTCGCCGTCGCACGCGACTCGCTCGAGGGTGCACTGCCGACGCTCGTCGATGCCGCGGACCCCGAATCGCACGGGCTGCCGGGCCGACGGATCGAGGTCGTCGTCCGCGACGTGCGTGGCCGGGAAGCGTGGCGGGGCGCGAGCGTCGAGGCGGTGCGTGCGAGCGCGCGCGCGATCGCCGGCTGGTCGGGGGCGCCGCCAGCACCGTACGCACGCGCGGAGAGCACCCCCGACCACTTCGTCGCGGCCGGCGCCGCCCTCACCCCGGCACAGCGGGCCGTGGTCGAACACCCCGGAGGTCCGTGCATCGTGCTGGCGGTCGCCGGGGCAGGCAAGACGAGCACCATGGTCGCCCGCGTCGGCACGCTCGTCGCACGGGGCGTGGAGCCGTCCACGATCCTCGTCACGAGCTTCAGCCGCGCCGCGGTCCACGACGTCCGAGCTCGTCTCGCTCGCC
>JACCWH010000164.1 GCA_013697735.1 Trueperaceae bacterium
CCGTTGCGCACCACATCGCCGCGGTCGCGCGGCGCAAGGACCAGGGCGCGTACCAAAAAGACGATGCCAGCCACGATGAGCACCCAGAAGAGGAGCATTCCGATCCAGCCCCAGCCGGCCATGTGCCACATGTGTCACCTCCGAAGCGCGGTACGGCGCCGAGTCGCGCGCACGGGTTGCGTTCCTGGCGTGAGTCTAGGGGAGCGACGTGAGAACCCGGCGCGCTTACCGGTCCACCGGCAGCCCCCGAAGCACGAGGTGGCGCCACGATACTCCCCCGTCCCCCGTGACGAGCACGTCGTGACCGAAGGTCGTCGAGGCGTACGAATCCCGTGTGGGTCGCGACGAACAGGGCGCCGTGCGCCCAGGCTGGCGCCTCGAGGCCGTGGATGTGCGTGATCCGATCGGCGGGCGTGGGGGGCGCTGCGGCGGAGCGCCCGACGAACAGGCCCGCCGCGAGCGCGAGCGCCCCGGCCGCGGCGAGCAGCGCGACGCGGCCCTCGCCGGATGCCTCTACCGCAGCGCGTCCACCATCGCCGCCACCAGGTCGTCCTTCTGGGCGAACGAGGGTCGCAGGAAGAGCACGGTCGCGTTCGTCCAGTCCTGCACGGCCGCGATCTCCTGACCGCCGTCCTCGAGCTTCAGGTGGGGGTAGGCCCCGTACTCGACGAACATGCCGTAGCGCGCCGCGACCTCTTCGAGCCTCTCGAGCCGCGGCATGTCGAAGCGGACCACGAAGGGGAGAAGGAACGCGGGCTTGCCGCACGATCCACCGAGCCCGACGAGGGGCAGGCCGCCGACGGCGGGACCCTCGCTCTTGTGCGCCGAGCGCTCCAGGAACGCGCCTTTGTCGCGTAGCACCTCGCGCGGAGCCTTGAGGCCGCCGACGAAGGAGCCCAGCGAGGGGGCCGCGGCGTCGCTCGGGTTCGTCTCGGATCGTTCCATCTCAGTGACCTCCGTGGTCGCCGGCATCGTGCTCGAGCAGCCACGCGCGCATGCGCTCGATCTCGGCCGCCTGGGTCCGGAGGACGTCGTGCGCGAGCGATTCGACCTCCTGGCGCCTCGGCGCCTCAAGCGCGAGGTAGGACTCGGCCATCGCGATCGCCATCTCGTGGTGGGCGATCATGTCTTCCATGAAGGTGGCCTCGGAGTCTCCCGGAGACATCCCCTCGATCGAGCGCATCATGGGCGCGTAGGCGCTCGGGCGAGCGTCGGGGTACCAGTCGGCGAGCCACCCCTCGAGCAGGTCGATCTCGTGGCGCTGGGCTGCGACGATCGCCTCGGCCTCGGCCCTGACGGCGGGACTCTCGGCGACGCGGAGGAGCGCCGTGGCCGCATCGACCGCCTCCTGGTGGTGGGGGATCATGCCCGCGATGAAGGCTTCCTCGTCGGCGACCGCATGATCGGCGAGACCGTGCTCGCCGTGCGCGGGGGCGGTAGCCATTGACGCCATCCCGGCGTTCGGGCCCGGTGCCCCACGGAGCTCCGGGAGACCGATCGCCACGGAGATTGCGACGACGAGTGACGCCGCCACGAGGAGCACGAGCGTCCGCTTCACGACCGGTGTGAGGGTCACGCCGTCACCAGCTCGGGCGAGCGCGCGCCGCCGTGCGCGGAGCCGACCTCGGCCGCGAGCGGCGGCGAGAAGCCCCGCAGGCGCAGCGCGTTGGTGAGCACGAAGATGCTCGAGAGCCCCATGGCGGCGGCGGCGAAGACCGGCGAGAGCAGCACGCCGGAGAACGGGTAGAGCACGCCGGCCGCAACCGGGATGAGGCTGACGTTGTAGGCGAAGGCCCAGAAGAGGTTCTGCTTGATGTTGCGCAGTGTCGCTTTCGAGAGCGCGATCGCATTGGGGACGTTGCGCAGGTCGCCGGACATGAGCACCACGTCGGCGGATTCGATGGCGACGTCGGTGCCGGTTCCGATGGCGAGGCCGACGTCGGCTTGCGCGAGGGCGGGCGCGTCGTTGATGCCGTCGCCGACGAACGCGACCTTGGCGCCCTCGGCCTGCAGAGCGCGCACGGCCTCCGCTTTGCCGTCGGGCAGGACCTCGGCGAGGACCTCGTCGATGCCGAGGCGCGCCGCGATCGCGCGCGCCGTTCGGGTGTCGTCGCCGGTCACCATCGCCACGCGCAGCCCGAGGGCGTGCAGCGCCTCGATGGCGGCGAAGGTCGAGGGCTTGATCGGGTCGGAGACGGCGAGCACGGCCACCGCGCGGCCGTCGATGGCGACGTACATCGCCGTCTTGCCGGCGTCGGAGAGGTCGGCAGCCAACTCTCCGAGGGTCCCGACTTCGACGCCGAGTCGCTGCATGTAACGGCCGGCGCCGACCTGCACGCTGCGTCCATCGACGCTTCCGGTCACGCCGAAGCCGGGCACTGCCTCGAACTCCAGGACGCCGGCCTGGCGCACGCCGCGCTCGCGGGCGGAAGCGACGATCGCGGCCGCGACCGGGTGCTCGGAGTTCGCCTCGACGGCGGCCACGAGCGCGAGTATCTCGTCGGCGTCCTCACCGGGGACCGTCTCGAGGTCGGTGAGCTCCGGGCGACCCTTGGTGAGGGTGCCGGTCTTGTCGATCGCGATCACCTGCGCGTCCTGCAGCGACTGCAGGGCGGTGCCGTTGCGGAAGAGCACGCCCGTCTCGGCCGCCTTGCCGGTCCCGACCATGATCGAGGTCGGTGTCGCGAGTCCCATCGCGCAGGGGCACGCGATGATGAGTACGGCGACGGCGTTGACGAGCGCGAACGAGAGCGCCGGCTCGGGGCCGAAGAGGAGCCAGATGCCGAAGGTGATCGTGGCGATCGCCATGACCACCGGCACGAAGTAGCTCACGACCCGGTCGACGAGCGCCTGGATGGGGAGCTTCGAGCCCTGCGCCGCCTCGACCATGGCGATGATCTGTGCCAGCACGGTGTCGGCGCCGATCTTGGTCGCCTCGAACCGGAAGGAGCCGGTGGTGTTGATGGTGCCGCCCACGGCGCCGTCGCCCGGGCCCTTGGAGACGGGGATCGGCTCGCCGCTGATCATCGACTCGTCGACGTAGGAGGAGCCGCTCACGACGACGCCGTCGACCGGGAGCCGCTCGCCGGGACGGACGAGGATGACGTCGCCGAGACGCACCTCGTCGATGTCGATCTCCATCTCCTCCTCGCCGCGCACTACGCGGGCGGTGCGCGCCTGCAGGCTGAGCAGCGTGCGGATCGCGTTGCCCGTGCGGCCCTTGGCCGCGGCTTCGAGGTATCGGCCGACGAGGATGAGGGTGATGATGGCGGCCGAAGCCTCGTAGTAGACGTGCGCCGTGCCGGCGGGGAGCGCCCACGGCACGAAGGTCGCCACCACGGAGTAGCCGTAGGCGGCGCTCGTGCCGAGTATCACGAGCGAGTTCATGTCGGGGGACCGGCGCAGGAGCGCGGGCCAGCCCTTCTGGTAGAAACGCCA
>JACCWH010000169.1 GCA_013697735.1 Trueperaceae bacterium
GTCCCCGCCTTGCCGGAACTCGTTCGGATGTCGTGAGGTCAGTGGGAGCCGTGCGCGGCCTCGTGCGCCTCGCCTTCCGTCTCGGACGCGGCGGCGGCGCCCTCACCGTACACGGTGATCTTCGCACGCATGTACGGGTGGATCGAGCAGATGTACTCGTAGACACCCGGCTCCGTGAACGTGTGCTCGAACGTCTCCGCGTGGGCGAGGAGCGGTGAGTAGAAGGGCTCCGGACCGTCGTTGACGACGACGACCACGTTGTGCTTGCCCGTGCGCTCTCCGTCGAGGAAGTCGAAGACGTCCTCGTTGATCCAGCTCACGGTGGTGCCGGCGGCTACCTCGGCGCGCTTGGGGTAGTAGGAGTTGCCGACCATCTGGATCTGGACGCGGTCGCCGTCGTGGTAGCGAACGGGGACGTCGAGCGTCTCGCTCCCGAGGCCGAAGGGATCGACGAAGCGCTTGGGATTCTCGGCGATCGCATTCGTCGGGCCGTCGCTCATGATCTCGCCGACACGCTCGGCGTCTTCGCTGGCGTTCAGGATGCCGATGGCGCCCTTGATCGCCTGCGTCCCGAAGGCGTGACTCACGAGCGTGAAGGGTCCTTCGGCGGGCACGATCCAATCGATCACCCAGGAGTCCGTCGGGCCGGCGATCACGGACTGTGTCCCGCGCATGATGTTCTCGGGGTTGCCTCCGTAGTAGATGTAGTCCCAGATCCCACCGACGGCGTGGAAGGTCGACGTGAGGTTCGGCCCGATGTTGAGGTAGTAGAAGCGGACATAGTCGCCGGGGCGAGCCGGGATCGGGTCCTTGACGTAGCGGAACGTCTCGCCGTTGAACATCACGTAGAGCGCCTTGCCGTCGAAGAAGTCGCGGCCGTCGGCGTAGACCTCGTGCTGGACGAGGTAGACCTTCAGATCGGGGGCACGACCGAGCTCCTCCTCCATGCGGTACGGCGCGTTCGGCTCCACCACGATCATGCCGAACTGTCCACCCATGGTGTGGGTCATGATGCCGTGCCCGCCGGGGGCGCAGTGGAACATGAACACGCCCGGGTAGTCGGCGGTGAACGTGACCGTCTTGGTTTCACCGGGAGCGATGTTGCCCACGATGTTCGACGTCTGCGTGTTCGCGGCGTGGATCGAAAGGCCGTGCGTCACCGTATCTTCGTTCCGCACGGTGATCTCCACCACGTCGCCTTCCTGGACCACCATCTGCGGCGCCGGGCTGACGCCGTTGAAGGTGAACCCCTTGAAGTTGACGCCTTCACCGATGTTCAGGACTTCGGAGCGTGCGACGAGTTCGAAGCGCTTGACGTCACTGCTTACGGTCCCCTCCGGAGCGCCAGCGCCTTGCGACGCCGCATACGGCGTGAGTACCAGCGCCGCTGTGGCGAGCAGTGCACCGAGCTTCGGGAATGGGTGGATCGCGTTCATGGTGGCTCCTCTCGAACCGCATCCGATGTTTTCGGATGTCTTGGTCCGAGTTTATGGGAGGCTCGGCAGCGCCCCCGAGAGCCAGATGTCCCCATCGCCTCGACGTTCGCATCGCTCCGACTTGGCGCTCACCTCGCGCTCGGGTACGATGCCGACGCTGGTACGCGCCCGTAGCTCAGTGGATAGAGCAGGGGACTCCTAAGCCTTGTGCGCAGGTTCGACTCCTGCCGGGCGCACCACCCTCAGCGTTCTCCGCGATCGCCCTGGACGCGACCCTGTCGCCGCTCGAAGCCGGGCCGGGCCGCCGTAGGCGAGGCGGTTTCGCATCACTCACCCGGCAGGGTCACGCACCGGTTCCGCCAAGAATTTGTAGGCGACCCTGGCGCCGTTCGTGGCGCGCTGACGCTGACGCTCTCGCGGGACGTACCAGCGGCCGCCGTACGGCACCGGACCGGGCGCACGCCCCTCGTACGTCGCCTTCCACAGCGCGAACTCGGGATCGCTGTTGTTCAGTACCACCGGCTCGAGCGTCGACACGCGACCACCTCCAGCCTCCAGAATGCCAGAGGTGGACCGACCAACCGACGCCAAATGACCAAGGGCATCACGATTGCTTCGCCACGCTCGGCCTACGAGCGTCACGTCGCCTCAAGCAGGTGGGAAGATCTCGGCCGCGGCCCAATCGGGCTCGAACGACCATTCCTCAGGATCCTCGCCGCGCTCGATGATCGCGTCCTGCGCCTCGCGATCGAGGCGATCGACGGACGCCGCGAGCGTCCGCATGCGACCTTCGATGTCGTCGACCATCTGACGCATCTCCCGCACGGCGATCAAGAGCGCGGCATCCACGACCGGTCGTCCGAGTTCGAGTTCGATGTCGCGAAGGCTCCACCAGGAGCCGTCGCGGCTCAGCGCGCGGTGCTCATCGGCTGCATCGTTGGACATGGCAGAACTGTAGCAAGAAAGGGTCCGTGGTCGATTCCACACGTCCCGTACCGCATCATAACTATCTCTTCATGAGGACACGGTGACGGCGATCACCGGAGCCCACGGCACACACCCCTCTCACCGGCGACACAGGTACCACAAGGGCATGCCCGTCGCCTCTCGACCCTCCCCTCCAATGCTTCGCATCCTCCCCGCGCTGGTCGCGGCACTCCTCCTCTTCCCCACCGCCTCGGCCCAAGGCAGCGGCGCGGCTCGCTGGCATGCGAGCATCATCGTCTCCGCGACCGGCGGAGGCGCCCTCGGGCAGCGCCACGCCCGTGCGGCCGAGCGCGGCGCCGCCGCGCTCCGCTCCTCGGGCATCTACGGGGCGGACGTCCGCATCGACGTCCACGACGATGGTGGAGACCCGCGGCGGGCCGAGTCGCTCGCACTCGCCGCTCTCGAGGGGGGTGCCCTCGCCGTGATCTGCTGCACCTCGATCGCGGCCACCGATCGCGTCGCCGCGCTCGCCGAGGAGCACGGCGGGCTGCTCCTCGCGCTCGACGCAGGCCGGTCGGCGGAGGGACACTGGGTCCTACAGCTCGCGCCGACAGCGCGTGCGCAGATGACGGCGATCGCCGTCCATGCCGCCGAGGAAGGCAAGGCCGCCCTCGGACTCATGACGCTCGACACCGGGTTCGGCGACGACGCCGAGCGGGCGTTCGAGCGCGCACTCGCCGACACCGGCCGCACCGGCGTCGGCGTCGCGCGGTACGCACCCACCGCCAGCGTCCTCACACCCGAGGCGCTCTGGATGGCGACGAGGGAGCCAGGCTCGGTCATCGTCTGGGGCTTGGAGGGCGATACCGCCGTCGCCCTAGAGGCGCTTCGCCGCCGGGGGTATCTCGGTCCCGTCTACGTACGGCCCTCGTCGCTGCCGCCGGCTGCATGGCGACGCAGCGTGCGACACGAGCTCGGCGGCGATACGGTGGTGCCGTCGCGGACCGACGCGTGGCTCGGTGCGCGCCTGGCCGTGCCTCCGGTCATGCTCGGCAACGCGCTTCCAGCGGAACACCCCAACGCACCCGCGGTCCAAGCATTCGCAGCGCGCATCCTCGGTGACGGAGACGCGCTCGGGGGAACGACGTCACCCCTCGAACTCGTCGATCTCGCGACCGTCGACGACGCCTTGCAGCTCCTGCGGTCGGGGTTCGAAGCCGTCGCCGAACTCGGCATTCCGGAGTCGAGCCCGCTCGTCACGACGCGGCTCGCGCTCCGCGATGTGTTCCTGTCCGCCCCGCCGAGACGCCTGGCCGCCGGTACCTACGCCGCGCTCGCTGGCGATTCGAGAGCAGCGCGCTGGGAGGGGTTGGTGGTGGTGAGCGTCGGCGCGATCGACGTGCGTTGAGGCGTCCGTTTCGGTGCCCGCGGCTCCGACGTGCGCACCACGCATCGTCGTTTCAGGAACGCAAGCACCTCCGCGGTAGAGTGCGGCAATGACCATTTCCGTGCGACCCGTACTCGACGAGTTGGCCGAACTCGAGGCGCAACTCGGCGACCAGGAGGTGATCGGCGATCCAGCTCGCTACCGCGCCGTCATGCAGCGCTACGGCGAACTGAAGCCGGCAGCCGAACTCGCCTCCGCGATCGTCGCCGCCCGCCGCGCAGTCGGTGAGGCGGAAGCGATGCTCGTCGACACCGACATGCGCGACATGGCCCTCGAGGAACTCGAGCGGCTGAGCCCGGAGCTCGAACGGCTCGAGGAGCAGTTCCAGCGCCAACTCGTCGCCGGTGATCCCTACGACGACGACGACGTGATCCTCGAGGTCCGTGCCGCCGCCGGCGGCGACGAGGCGTCGCTCTTCGCCGCTGAGGTCCTGCAGATGTACCTCCGCTACGCGAGCACGCACGGCCTCAAGGCCGAAGTCCTCGACTCCCACCCCACCGACGTCGGGGGGCTCACGAAGGTCGCGGTGGAGATCAAGGGGGGTGGCGCCTACCGACGCTTCAAGTTCGAGTCGGGGGTCCACCGTGTGCAGCGCGTGCCGACCACGGAGGCGCAGGGGCGCATCCACACCAGCACGGTCACCGTGGCGGTTCTGCCCGAGGCCGAGGACGTCGACGTCGCCCTCAGCCCCGCCGACTACCGCGTCGACGTCTACCGCTCCTCCGGGCCCGGCGGCCAATCGGTGAACACGACCGACTCGGCGGTGCGAATCACCTACGCACCCGGCACGGCCGACGAGATCGTCGTCACCTGTCAGGACGGCAAGTCGCAGCTCAAGAACAAGGAGAAGGCGCTCACGGTCCTGAGGGCGCGACTGCTCGAACGCGAACGCGCGCGAGCGGCCGCAGAGGAGCGCGAGGCGCGCCTGGTACAGATCGGCTCGGGCGAGCGCTCCGAAAAGATCCGGACCTACAACTTCCCGCAGTCGCGCGTCACGGACCACCGCATCGGGTACACCACGCACGACCTGGCAGGCGTCATGGGCGGCGACCTCGACACCCTCACCGCCGCGCTCGAGCGGGCCGAACAGGACCGCCGCCTGGCGCACCTCGACCACGGGCACCGTGACGGCGCGCGTCCGGGTTCGTCGGGAGAGGCGGGGCAGCACGGTGGCGCGGCGTGAGTTCGTCGTCGCGGCCGCGATCCTGCTCGACGGCCAGGGGCGCGTCCTCCTCGTGGGCAACGATTGGCAGGGGCACGGCAACGTCCGCTGGACGCTCCCGGGGGGCGTGGTCGAGCGAGGCGAGTCGACGCTCGACGCGCTGAGCCGCGAAGTCAAGGAAGAGACCGGGCTCCTGATCACGTCCGTCAGTCACCTGGCGTACGCGGTCCACGTAGAGGACGTCCGCCGCAACGATCGAGCCGTCTCGTTCGCCTTTGCAGCGCGCTACGACGGCCTCCTCAACCCGCGCGACCCGGACGGGTTCATCGTGGAAGCGCGCTTCGTGCCCGTCGACGAGGTCGAGACCATCATCCCCATCCCGCCGCTCCGCGAACCCTTGGCGCGCTACCTCCGCGACCGGGTGGCGGGGCGCTTCTACACCTACGCCGGCTGGGACGGGCGCGGGCTCAAGAGCGTCGATTAGGCGAGCGCCGCGCCACCGCCCAGGGCGCTCGCACGCCCTGGTAGCCTCTGGCATGCCCCCTCCTCAACAGGTGAGTTCCGTGGGCGACGCTTTCGGTCCCGCCCTCGAGCGTACGTGGTACGCCCGCCCCGCCGAGGCGATCGCCGCCGACCTGCTCGGCGCCGTGCTGCGCGTGACGGGCCGCGACGGCGCGGTCCGAGCCGGCAGGATCGTGGAGACCGAAGCCTACGTCGGTCCGCACGATCTCGCCTGCCACGCCGCCCGCGGGCGCACGGCGCGCACCGAGGCCATGTTCGGGCCGGCCGGGCACGCGTACGTCTATCTCGTCTATGGGCTGCACGAACTCTTCAACGTCGTTACCGGCGAGGCCGGCGACCCGCAGGCGGTGTTGATTCGGGCGATCGAACCGCTCGCCTCGCGGGGCCCCCTCGGGGAGGTTCGCGGCGACGGCCCGGGGCGCCTGACACGACTCCTCGACGTCGACCGCCGACACTACGGCCACCCGCTCGATCGCCCGCCGCTCTCGCTCCACCCGGGTCGGGCGCCGGCACGGATCGTGCGGACGCCCCGGATCGGCGTCGCGTACGCCGGCGCCTGGGCGGCGGAACCCCTTCGCTTCGTCGATGCCGAGAGCGCTCAGCTCTCGGTGCCGCTCTCGCGCTCCTCGCCCGCCGGGAACTCGTCGCGCGGTGCACGGCGTTCGTCGCGCACCCCCTCGACGTAGGGCTCGACGTGGAGCGTGGCGATCAACTCGTCGAGGTGGGCGTGAATGTCTCGCTCGACCGCGGCCGCCACGGCGTGGGCGTCGCCCACGCTCAGCTTCGGATCGACGAAGAGGTCGAGCTCCGCGAAGCGCGCCCGTCCCGAGCGGCGCGTGCGGAGTCGGTGGTAGCCCAACACCTCCGGGTGACGCTCGAGCGCATCGAGGATGATCTGCTCCTCCGTCTCCGGGAGCCGCTCGTCCATGAGGCGCGAGAGGTTGGTCGTCAGCACCAGCACCCCCTCGCGGACGATGTTGAGCGCCACGACACCGGCCACGATCGGGTCGAGCCGTTCCCAGCCGGTAAGGGCGGCGAGCGCCACCCCCCCGATGACCCCGGCCGACGTCCAGACGTCGGTCCGCACGTGGCGCCCGTTCGCCGTGAGACCGGCCGACTCGAGTCTGCGCCCGGCGCGCAGGAGGTACAGCGCGAGCAGGGCGTTCACCACGGTCGCGATACCTACGAGCGCGAGCCCGAACCCGACCTGTTCGAGCGGTTCTGGCCGGAGGAAACGCTGGAACGCGGTCAGCAAGATGGCGCCCGCCGCGACGAGGATCATCGCCCCTTCGAAGACGCTCGACAGGTACTCGGCCTTCTGGTGCCCGTACGGGTGCTCGAAGTCCGCCGGCCGAGCCGCGAGCCGCAGTGCGGCGATGAGCGCGAGGGCGGAGGCCACGTTGACGAAGGATTCCGCCGCGTCGGAGAGCAGCGACACGGACCCCGTGAGTCGCCACGCGTAGAGCTTGAGCCCGACGATGGCGACTGCCCCCACGAGCGACACCCGCGCTGCACGTCTGCGAGCGGCGCGGCGAGCGGCGTCGCCCCCCGGATCGCGTTCGGACGCTCCCGGCACGTGCACGCGATCAGTCCTCGTCGAGGCTCCGGAGGTCGTCCTCCGAGTCGGCGTCGCCGTCGAGGCCATCGAGCGACGCCAGTTCATCGTCCCCCTCGATGAACGGATCGTCGCTCCCGAGCGCGCCGGGGTCGAGCGCCAAGCGGGCGAGGACCTCGTCGAGCTCCTCCCCCTCGTAGTCCGTGACCGTTTCCGCGATGAGCGCCAGGGCCGCTTCGCCCTGCGCCTCCGGCACCACCACGAGCGTGACGCCGGCGGTGAACGTACCGAGGTGCGTGAGGGCGTCGGCACCCCGCGTCTGCGCCACGAAACCCTCCTCCTCGAGCAGCGCCGCGACCATCTCGGCGAGCGGCGCCGCCGGAGCGACGTCGACCACAGTCCAGCGGTCGCCGCTGAGCGTGATCGTGCTCCCCTTCACGAGGCCACCGCGAGGAACGCACCGATCAGCGCGCGATAGGCGATCGCGGCGTCGCGGAGCTGCTCGACGCGGACGTGCTCACGCTGCGTGTGCGCGAGCTCAGGGTCGCCGGGGCCGAAGCCGAGGACCGGAGCTCCCATGGCCGCGAGGTGCGGCGCATCGGTCGCGAACCACCACGTGCCGATACCGATGTCGCGGCCGAGCGCTTCGGAAATCGCCGAGTGCGCGGTGGAGACGGAGGCGTCGTCGTCCGCGAGGAGGTAGGCGCCGTTCTCGCGCCGTAGGTCCATCACCACGCGACCGTCCTCACTCACGAACGCCTCCGTGGGTACGTCGATCGCCGCGCCCGCGTCGAGCGCACGGAGCCGCTCGACGATACGATCGCGGGTGTCTTCGGGCACGTTGCGGTAGTCGATCGTCAGCGTGGCGCGGCCGGGGACGACGTTCGGGCCATCCTCCGGGAAGGAGCGGATCTGCGTCGCGGTGGCGGTCGAGCGACCGAGCAGCGGAGCCTCGGGCAGGTCGAGCGCCTCGAGCTCCCGCACGAATCGCGCCGCGCGCGAGAGCGCATTCTCGCCGAGCTCCGCCTTGGCGGCGTGGGCGAGTCGGCCGGGGAACGTCGCGTGCACCTCCACGCGGCCACGATGCCCGAGCATGAGCCGGAGATCGCTCGGCTCGCCCACGATCACCACATCGGCGCGTTGCGTAGCGGCCAGGTGGCGCGCTCCGAGGCCACCGACCTCCTCCTGCACCACCCCCGTCATGAGGATGCGGCCCGCGATCGAATCGGCGGCGGCGTGCGCACCGGCCACGGCCATGGCGGCGATCGGACCCTTCATGTCGCACGCGCCGCGCCCCCACACGCGACCGCCATCGAGCACGCCGGCGAATGGCGGGTGCTGCCACGAATCGAGATCGCCGGCCGGCACGGTATCGAGGTGGCCGTTGAGCATGAGGGTCGGCCCCTCGCCACGCACGATCTCGCCGAGAACGTTCCCGGCTTCGTCACGCCAGACCCGGTCGTACCCGAGGTCGAGGAGCGCCTGTTCGAGGAGTGCGGCGGCTGGGGATTCGCGCCCCGAGGGGCTCTCGGACCGCACCAGCGCGCGTGTGAGTTCGACCACGTCGATGGGCGTCATGACAGCCATCGTACACGCCCATCACGTGCGGTTTCCCGCCCATGCGCCGCGTGCGGGCCGCGTAGGATGACGGCCATGCAATGGGCGTGCACCGCCTGCGGGTACCACAACGATCGAAGTCCGATCTGCGACGCCTGTGGCGTCGCTCGTCGCCACCTCGAAGATCCACCCCTCGACATACCGCGACGCCCTCGCTGGGCCGAGATCGGCGCGGCCTACCTGGCCGGCACATACGCGCTCCTCGCCCTCGGCGGGCTAACCGTGCTCGCCATCGAACCGCTGCGCTCGTCCGTCGGGCTCGGGAGCGAGTGGATCGCCCTCGAGATCGTGCTCGCGGCAGCCGCCACCTACGCCGCTGCCATCGATGCGCTCTGGACGCGGCGTTTCAACCAGGCGTCGCTGAGCGTGCCGCGCACGGTGCGGACTGGCCTTCCTTTCGACGCCGTCGTCACGCTCGTGCCCTACGAGCGGCTCGAGCGCGTATGGGTCACGATCGAGCTCGTCGATCGCTTCTTCGAGACGGTGCACCGCGGAGGGCGGCGTTCCGTGCGGACGCGTTCGCGCGTGGTGGAGCGCATCCGATTGCAGGCCGGCGAAAGCGTTGCTGGGCGCCGCGAAGCGACGTTCATCGCCACCTTCCACGCCCCGGTGCCGTCTATCGCCCATGGCAGCGTCCACGCCGAGATCCAGGCGTCGATCGCGGCTTTCTTCGGCCCACTCGTTCCCGGGCTCGCGCACCACGCACGCAACCTGCGCCAGCATGGCGGCTACCACGTCCGCGCGCGCATCCGCACCGGTCTCTGGCGCCGCGCCTACGAGCAGCAGGTGATCAGTGTGATGGTGAGCGTTGGCCCACGCGACGCTCAGAGCGCATCGTCGGCGACTTCATCGGTGGCGACGGCCTCGAGTACGTCGCCGTCGGGCGTCCAGCCATAGCGTCGCAGATCGATGCCCGACGCATCGACTGTGACCCCTTCGAGACGCAACAGCGCCTCCTGGAGCGCCCCGGCACCGATCTTGTGGGTAGAGATGCCGCCGCTCGCGTTCACCACGCGCTGCCACGGTACGTCGTCGGATTCGGCGGCGCCCCGAAGCGCGGCGCCGACACGACGCGCGGCACCGGGCGAGCCTGCGAGCAAGGCAACCTGCCCGTACGTGACCACCCGCCCGGCCGGCACCGCACGGACGATCAGAAGGACCCGATCACGAAACCGTCGGCCACGCTCCTCGCGCTCGTCGTTGGGCATGCCCGAGCCTACCGCCGGCGACACCGGCGCGAACGGGGCTCGCACTGCCACGTCGCCGGACGCCGAGGACGGGGAAACGGTGCACGATAAACTCGCGACGTGAGCACAGGTAACGCCACGCTCGACCTCATCGTGTACCTCGCCTCGTGGGTCTTCCTCATCGGCATGCTCATGGTCGTCGCCACGGCCGTCCCTGCCATCGGCAGTCGCTACCCGAGGATCGTGCTCCACGGGTTCCTCGTCGCGATCTCGTCGTTCGTGATAGTGGGCGTGGCCGCGCTGGCGCTCGGGTAGACGTGGTTGCTACGATGCCGGATTAGGGAGGGTGCCATGCGGGCCCACGTCATCACCTTCGGGTGCCAAATGAACGAGTACGATACGCTGACGATCCAGTCCGAACTGGTCGCCGGAGGTCACGAACTCGTCGACGCGCCCCAGGATGCCAACCTGATCCTGCTCAACACCTGCGCGGTCCGTGGCAAACCGATCGAAAAGGTGGTGTCGCTCCTCGGAGACCTGCGAAAGGAGCGCCGGGCCGGCCGCGACGTGTCGGTGGCGCTCATGGGATGCCTCGCCCAGCTCGACGAGGGGAAGGCGATCGCCGAGAAGTTCGAGGTCGACGCCCTGGTGGGCCCCGGAGCGATCACGGACGTGCTCGAAGCGATCGAGGCGATCGAAGAGGCCCGCTTCGCGGGCGAGCGCGCGGCCTTCGAGAGCCTCCGTTTCCGCGAGGACCTCGTCGACCATCACACGCCGCCGCACGAGGGCGCGCTGACCGGCTTCCTCACGATCATGCGCGGCTGCGACCACCACTGCACCTACTGCATCGTTCCGACCACGCGCGGCCCCGAAGTGTCGCGACCGCTCGAAGCGATCGTGCGCGAGGCGGAGGCGATGGCGCGCGCCGGCGTGCAGGAGGTCTACCTCCTCGGCCAGAACGTCAACTCCTACGGGCTCGGAGACGCGTCGCTGCCGTCGTTCGCCGAGCTCCTACGCACCGTGGCCCGCGTCGGCATCCCGCGCGTGAAGTTCACGACGTCGCACCCGATGAACTTCACCAGCGACGTCATCGACGCGATCGCCGAGGAGGAGGCGGTCTGTAACTACATCCACCTCCCGGTGCAGTCCGGGAGTGACCGCGTGCTGCGGCGCATGGCACGGGAGTACGGGCGCGAGCGCTACCTCGACATCGTCCGCGAGATCCGCGCCAAGGTGCCCGACGTGGTGCTCTCCACCGACATCATCGTCGGCTTCCCGGGCGAGACCGAGGAGGATTTCTCGGAGACGCTCTCGCTCTTCGACGAGGTCGCCTTCGAGCACGCCTACACGTTCATCTACAGCGCCCGGCCAGGTACGCCCTCCCATAGGCACTTCGACGACATGCCCAAGCGCATCAAGACCGACCGGCTCGCGCGCCTCATCGAGCTCCAGAAAGCACACTCGCTCCGTGCCAACGGGGCGCTCGTGGGCCGCGAGCTACGCGTGCTGGTGAAGGAGGCGGCGCGCGACGGCGACTTCGTGATGGGTCACTCCGACCAACAGCACACGGTGCTGGTGCCGAAGGACCAGGTCCGGCGGCTCGGGCTGCATAGCGTCCGCGTCGATCAGGCGACGCCGCACACGCTGTACGGGTCGGTGGTCGGCGCCGACGTCGGCGCCGTGCCCCTGCGCTTGGCGTCGTGATGCTCCGAACGTAGCGTACGGGCCGCCACCCGCGCTATACTCTTCGGCGACGGGGCGTGGCGCAGCCTGGTAGCGCACCTGCTTTGGGAGCAGGGGGTCGTCCGTTCGAATCGGTCCGCCCCGACCAC
>JACCWH010000170.1 GCA_013697735.1 Trueperaceae bacterium
ACGTCGGTGACGCCGTCGACGACGACCGGCGGCGGCGTGCCGCAGGCCGCGAGGGCGACGATCGCAAGGAGCGTGACGAGGCGACGGAATGAAAGGGTCACGGATGCTACCTCCAGGACGAACGAAAATCCCGTCCAGCGTGGCGCGCCTTTCGGGAGACGAACGTGCTCTAGTTCACTTCACGCCGAAGTGATGGGCGATGACGGTCGCGCGACCGCCACGCGTGGAGCGGTGGGCTCGATTCGCCGAATCCCTTCACCGCTCCGTCCACTCACGGCTTCGCCGCCAGAGCTCCTCACCGAGGCGTGCATCTAGCGCAGCCGGGTTCGGCTCGCGGCGCTCGAGGTCGACGTAGTAGCACCCGCTCTCCTCGGCTCCCCCGTCGCGGGTGGCGAGATGGACACTGGTGCGTGCACCCTCCTCCGAGCTCTGCATGGAGCGGGTCAGGAGGGGACGGATGGGCCACGGAACGCGCCGCCAAATCGCCGTGGCGGCGAGGCCGGGATCGAGCGCGAACGCGCTCACACCGGAACCTTCGAGCCTCCGCGCGAGCTCGATCGTGAACACCACGTTCGCGAGCTTGGACGCGCGGTACTCGCGCAGACCCGTGAGCGTGCGCGTGGGACGGGTCACGGCATCGAAATCGATGGTGTCGATCTGGGTGTGGGCGACGCTCGACACGGTGACCACACGAGCGCCTTCGACCTCGCGCAGGCGCTCGAGGAGGAGGTCGGTGAGGAGGAAGTGGCCGAGATGGTTGACGCCGAACGCCAGCTCGAAACCGTCTTCGGTGACACCCCGAGCCCCGACCACGCCGGCGTTGTTGAGCAGCACGTGCAGCGGTCTTCCGGACGCGAGGAAGGCGGCGGCCGCACGCCGCACCGAGGCGAGCGAGGCGAGGTCGAGCACGAGCATCTCCACGCGGGGGTTCCCGGTCTCGTCGCGGATGGCTGCGACCGCGTCCCGAGTTCGATTGGCGCTGCGGCCAGCGAGGATGACCTCGAAGCCGCGGCGCGCGAGCTCGGTGGCGCTCACACGCCCGATGCCGCTGTTCGCTCCGGTGACGAGCGCGACAGGGTGCGCGGTGTGGGGCATGCGCGACGCTACCAGGTGTCAGGTGGCGACTCTGCACTCGGCAGTCGAGAGCGTCCGTCGACGGGGATCGAGACGCCGTCGGGCAGAGTCACGCGTCGGGCACCCGCACACGAACGCCCTCGCGCACCGAGCGATAGATCGCCTCGACCACCGACACTGACCGGAGCCCTTCGCGACCATCGACGAGGGGTGACGAGCCGGTGTCGAGCGCCCGCACGAAGTCTTCGAACTGGCGCCGGTGGTTCTCGAACGACATGGCCATCGGGTCGGCGAACGTCCCAGATGGAGCGGCCGAGGCGTTCGTCACGTCCTCACGCTCAGCGTCGCTCACGTCGAGGAGGTCCCAGGAGACGATGGCATCATCACGAACCGCGATGGTGCCGCGGGAGCCGTGCAGTTCGAGCAGCTTCGGTTGGCCGGGACGGAGCGACGTGGCCGCGGTGAGGGTGCCGAGGGCGCCGCTCCGGTAGCGGAGCGCGGCGACGAGGGTGTCCTCCACCTCGAGCCGGTCGTGGGCGAGCGTGTCGCCGAAGGCGAAGACCTCGTCGATCGGCCCCATGAGCCAGAGGAGCAGGTCGAGTTGGTGGATGGCCTGATTCATGAGCGCCCCACCGCCGTCGAGCGTCCACGTCCCGCGCCAGTCGGCGGAGTCGTAGTACGTCTGCGAGCGATACCACTTGACGAAGGCGTCGCCCTGCAGCGGTCGCCCGAGGCGGCCGGCGTCGATGGCCTCCTTGACGCGCACGTGCGCGTCGGAGAAGCGGCTCATGAAGATGGTGGCGAGCTGCACGCCGGCGCGCTCGGCAGCGTCGACGATCGTGCGGGCACGCTCGGTGCTGATCTCGAGGGGCTTCTCGACCACCACGTGCCGGCCGGCCTCGGCCGCCGCGACGGCGGGCTCGAGGTGGGCGCCACTGGGCGTGCAGACGCTCACGACCTGCACGTCGTCGTCGGCGAGTGCTTCGGCGAGGTCGGCGTACGCCCGGACGTCGTACTCCTGGGCAAAGGCGCGGGCCCGCTCGGGGGTGTGGCTCGTGACGCCCGCGACGAACGCGTTCGGGAGGAGCCCGATCGCTTCGACGTGGGCTCGAGCGATGTTGCCGGTGCCGACGACGACGAATCCGTAGCGCGACATCGCGGCTTCAGGCCCCGCCATCCGTGGCGACGCCGTCACTGAGCGTGGCTGCGATGAGTGCCTGCGCGGCCTCGACCGCGATGTGCGCGGCCCGTTCGGCATCCATACCTTCGGGGCGGTAGTGCGGTTCCAGCACGACCGTGCCCGCGTAGCCGTCGTCGACGAGCCGTCTGAGGTGCGCCCCGTAGTCGACGCCCCCCTGGCCGAGGGGCACGAAGGTCACTCGAGCGTCGGAGTCGACGACCGCGTCCTTGAGGTGGACGTGCGCGATGCGCGTCGTCTCGAGGGCCTCGTAGCCGTCCGGAAATGCCCGTGTCTCGCCCGCAGCGAGCGCGTTGCCGGGATCCCACAGCAGCGCAATGGCGTGCAGATGATGGGGCGCGGCCCGTCGGAGTGCTTCGTCGAGCTCGCCGAGCTGAGCACCGGTACCGACGGTGCAGACGGGTTCGTTCTCGACCACGAGGCGTCTCCCCGCAGCGTCGGCGCGTTCGGCTGCGATCGCGAGTCTCTCGGCCACCGCCTGTGCCAGATCGGCGGTCCACGGTTCGCGCCAGAAGGTGAAGACGCGCGCTGCTGGGGCATCGAAGCGCTCGCACAGGCGAAGCGTGCGCTCGAGGAGCTCGAGCTGATCCTCGAAGCGCTCGGAGCCTCCGAGCGAGAAGTCGGCTTCGATCACTCGCGGCTCGCCGCTCAGCGACGACTTGAAGACCGGCGACGCGATCGCCGTCACGGTGAGGTCGTGTGATCGCACGATCCCACGAGCGCGGTCGATCTCGTCGTCGTCGAGCTGCAGCACGTTCTTGCCCCAGAGCGTGCGGAGCTCCACGTGCCGCATGCCCCATTCGCGCACCAGGGTACAGGCGCGGTCGAAGTCGTCGGAAATCTCGTCGCTGATGATGCCGAGTTCGAGCATGGTGGACCTCCTCGAACGTTCATGGGCCGTCGGCGTCTCGCGAGGATGCGGCGCATCGGGCCCGATGTGACGTCAGGTCGTTCCTTCAGGTCGTTCCTTCAGGTCGTTCCATCAGGGCGTCCCTCGGCGCGAGTGCCTCGAGGAGTCCGCGGACGTAGCCGATGGCGCGCGCGGCTGAGGTCGCGCCGTCGGGGGCATAGACGAAGGGTTCCACGGCCACGACACCATCGTAGTCATGACGGAGAAGAGCGGCGAAGAGGTCGGCGAAGACGTCCTCACCCTGCCCAGGGCCGAGTTTGGAGCGGTCGTTGATGTGGACGTGGCGGATCATGCCGCCTGGAAGCCAGCGATCGATCAGGTCGGGTATCCGCACCTCCTCGGCGAGTGCGGCCGCGCGCGCGTCGATCATGGTGCGGAGCGCGGGTGAGCCGATACGACTCACGATGTCGGCCGCTTCGGCGATCGAGGTGACGAACGACGTCTCCTGGCGGGAGAGGGGCTCGATGCAGTAGATGACACCTGCAGCTTCGGCGTGCGCCGCGACGCTCGCGAAGCTCGCTTCGCCGCGCGCGCGGTCACCATCGGGGTCGGAGGGATCGAGCCTGCGCTGCTCGGGCGAGCCGTGCACCAGGACCCGGCCCCCGAGGTGGGCGCATAGGTCGACGAGGCGGCGCATGACGTCGATGGTCTCGCGACGGACGCGGTCGTCGGCCGTCGTGATCGAGAGCCCGGGCGGGGCGACGAGGAGCCAGTGGAGGCCGGTGATCTCGATGCCCGCCGCTCGTGCCGCGCGTCGCAGCGGAGCGCACTCGTGCTCGCCCAGGAGGTGCGGCTCGGCAGAGAGCGTGAAGGGGGCGACCTCGAGGCCGTCGTACCCGAGCTCCGCAGCGAAGGCGCACTGCGCTTCGAAGGGCATGTCGCGCACGACTTCGTTGCAGAGCGCGATTTTCATGCGTCGCTCCCGGGCGGGGGTTCGCCACGCAGTCGACGCCAGCCGCCCTGCAGGAGCCGCATCACACTCTCGCTTCCCAGCAGGAAGGTGAGCGCCACCATGATGCAGAGCACGATGCTGATCGGCCGCGTGAAGAAGGGCGTGAGCGCTCCGTCGGAGAGCACGAGACCGCGCCGGAGGTTGAGATCGAGGATCGGTCCGAGCACGACGCCGAGGATGAGCGGGGCGAGGGGGAACTTGAGTTCGCGGAGCACGAGTCCGATGACGCCGAAGGCGAGCATCACGCCCACGTCGAAGATGCGGCTCGCGATGGCGAACGATCCGACGGTGCAGAGCACGAAGATCACCGGTATCAGCCGCACGGGTGGGATGCGGATCACGTAGAGCAGCGGTTTGGTGAGCACCAGACCGAGGAAGAGGATGGCGATGCTCGCGAAGAGGATCATCGCGGTGACCTCGAAGACGAATTGCGGCGATTCGATCATGATGAGCGGCCCCGGCCTGATGCCGTGGATGAAGAGCGCGGCGAGGAGGACCGCCGCAGGCGCCGAACCAGGTATGGCGAGCGTGAGCACCGGGATGATCGAGCCGGGGACCGCCGCGCTGTTGCCGGTCTCCGCGCTCAGCAGCCCCTCGATCGACCCCTTCCCGTAGAGCTCCTTCTCCTTGCTGGCGTTGCGGCTCAGGGCGTAGGAGACCCACGCGCCCATGTCTTCTCCCACGCCCGGGATCAGGCCCGTGAACGTCCCCGTGATGCCGGATCGGAGGATCGCCTTCCAATACTTGAAGACCTCGCGCACGCGCGGGATCACGGAATCGGCGGCGCTCTTGACCGCCTGGTAGGCCGGATCCTTCATCACCACCAGCACCTCCGTGAAACCGAAGACGCCCACGAGCACGGGCAGGAGGCCGAAGCCGCCGGAGAGGTCGGTGTTGCCGTAGCTGAAGCGCGCGTACCCGTGGATGCTCTCCTGACCGACCATGGCGATCAGGAGGCCGAGGAAGCCAGCGATCCACCCTTTGAGCGGATCCTCGAGGGCCGTGAGGCGGCCAGCGATGACCACACCGAAGATCGCCAGCCAGAAGAACTCGTACGACTGGAAACTGAGTGCGAACTCGGCCAGGATGGGCGCGAAGATCGCGAGGAAGACCATGCCGATGAGCGTGCCGAGCACGGAACCGGCGGTAGCGATCCCCATCGCCTTGCCGGCCTTGCCCGCACGGGCGAGGGGGAAGCCATCGAGTGCGGTGGCGGCGTTCGCTGGTGTGCCCGGGATGTTGAGGAGGATGGCGCTGCGGCTGCCGCCGTAGATGGCGCCGACGTAGACGCATATCAGGATGAGGATGGCGTCGCCCGCGGCGAGCTTGAAGGTGAGCGTCGTCATGAGCGCGAGCCCGAGCGTCGCCGTGAGCCCCGGGAGCATGCCGACGGTGATCCCGAGGAGGGTCGCCCACAGCACGGTGAAGGCGACACTCGGAGACGCGAGTCCGACGATCGCGTCGAAGAAGTAACCGAGTCCTTCGGGCACGATTCGCTACGGCAGCCGTACGAGGAAGAGACGCTCGAAGACGAGGGTCACGGCCACGGCGACGACCGCCGCCTGGAGCGAGGCGGTGACGATCAAGCGTGGGACGCGCCGTCCGGCTCGTGCGCCGGGGCCGTCGAACGCCAGGATGAAGGCGAGCACGAACACCATCGTGGCGAGCCAAAAGGGCACGCGTCCGACGAGTCCGGCAGCGTAGCCGAGGGTCAGCACGAGGGTGAGGGCGAGTCGCCGGCTGCTCGCGTGCCGCGAGTGGCTCGCGTGCCGCGAGTGCGTGGGTGCAGGTTCGCGCTCCGCCTCGGCCGCCGTCTGAGGCGTGCGACGGTGGGCGAGGGCCGCGCGCGCCAGCATCACGAGACCGAACACGACGAGCGAGGCGCCGAGGAAGGCGGGCACGAGACCCGGAACCGTGTAGGGATTGACGGTGAGGTGCTCGAAGCGGGGCATTCGCGAGGCTTCCCACACGACGAACGCGCCGAACGAGACGAGCACCAGGGCGATCACGGTGTCACGTGTGGCTGTCACGCAGGACTCCAGGTCGGATCGGTACTCCGAGGGCTGCGCTCGCGATCACACCCTGCGGCCCGCAACCGAAGCGGTGCTCGGTCG
>JACCWH010000200.1 GCA_013697735.1 Trueperaceae bacterium
GTCTTCTGCTCACCGCGACCGAGCTCGAGCACATGGGCGACCAGATTCGCCGCCTCTACCGGCGCGAGGAGCGCCTGAAGGAGAGCGGCGTCGAGTTCAGCACCCCGGGGCTCGCCGAGCTCGCCGAGACCGGCGACGCGGTGCTGACGCGCATGCGCTCCGCATTCACCGCGCTCGCCACGGGCGACCGCACGCTGGCGCGGAGCGTGCTCGAGGGGCGCCCCCGGATAGAGCGGCTCGTGGCGTCGATGCGGCTCACGCACCTCGGCCGCCTCGAGGCTCAGTTGCCGGAGTCGCGTGCGTCGAGCGGCCACCACCTCGAGGTGCTCACCCTCTTCCGGCAGCTCGACGCCAGCGTCACGCGCGTGGCGGGCTGGGTGGTCGAAGGCGTGGCGAAGGTTCGCCCGTCCACGATGGCCGACGACGGGGGCGGCGCGGGCCCCGAGACCCCGAGCGACGCGACCGCCGAGACCTGATCGGCGCGCGTACGCCCGCACGCACGGCGGGCGGCGGGCGGCGTCCCTCAGAACCCCCACACGCGCGGTATCACCAGCGTCGCCACCAGCCCCGTCACGACCGTGAGCGGCAACCCCACGCGCAGGTAGTCGACGAAGCGGTACCCGCCGGGGCCGAACACCATAAGGTTCGTTTGGTAGCCGATCGGGGTGGCGAAGGCCGCCGACGCGGCGAGCACCAGCGTGATCACGAACGGCATCGGATCGACGCCCAGATCGCGCGCGAGCGACATCGCGATGGGGAAGACCAGCACCGCTGCGGCGTTGTTGGTGATCACCGCGCTGAAGAGCGCCGTGAGCACGTAGATCGCCACCAGGTTCGCGAGCGGTGCGTCGCCCGCGAGGCCCATCACGCTCCCGGCGATGAGATCCGCGAGTCCGGTCGCCTCTACCGCCTGCCCCATCCCGAAGGCGAAGGCGATCACCATGATCACGGTGAGGTCGATGCTCCGGCGAGCGGCGCCGACGCTCGTGCAGCGCGTGATCAGCATCACGCTCGCGGCGAGGAGCGCCGCTTGCAGCATCGAGAGCACGCCCAATGCGGCGGCCCCCACCATCAGCGCGAGCGTGGCGATGGCGAGCGCGGCGCGGTCGAAACGGAGCGGGTGCGAGTCGGGCAGGGCGCTCACGAGGAAGAAATCGCGGCTGGCGTAGTGCTGCGCCGCGAAGCCCGGCTCCGCCTCGAGGAGCAGTGTGTCGCCCGTGCGGAGCACGATCTCGCGGATGTTGCCCGGAACGCGCACGCCGTTGCGCGCCACCGCGATCACCACCGCGCCGTAGCGCGAGCGGAAGCGGCCGTGGCGGATGCTCCGCCCGACCAGTGGCGAGGTGTCGGAGACCACGGCCTCGATGAGGGCGCGCTCGCTGCGGGCGGTATCGAGCTTGAACACCTGATCGGTGGCGGGTGTGAGGCCGTGACGGCGTTGCAGCTCGACCACCGATCCGACCGCCCCCGCGAGCACGAGCCGGTCGCCGGCGTGCAGGCGCTGCATGGGGGAGACGGCGGGGTAGACCTCGCCGTCGCGGTGGACCTCGATGAGCTGCAGGCCGCTCTCGTCCTGCAGGCCGGATTCGGCGACCGTCTTGTTCACGAGCGGCCCCTTGCCGTCGACCGTCATCTCCACCGTGTACTCGCGCGTGAAGGCGAGCGCTTCGATCGCTGCGACGCGGTCCGGCAGCAGCCAACGCGCGGTGAGCACGATGAAGGCGAGACCGATCGCAGCGGTCGGCAGCCCCACGAGGGCGATCTCGAAGAACCCGAGCCCGGTGCCGCGGCGCTCGATGAGCAGCCCGTGCACCACCAACGTGGTGCTCGTGCCGACGAGCGTGCAGGTGCCGCCGAGCATCGCAGAATACGAGAGCGGGATCATCAATTTCGAGACGGGGAGCTTCTGCGTCTTGGCCCAATCGCGCACGGCGGGCACGAGCATCGCCACGATCGGCGTGTTGTTGAGGAAGGCGCTGAAGAACGCCACCGGCATCATCAGGCGGACCTGGGCGCCCACGAGCGACCCGGGTTTGCCGAGCAACCGGCGCGAGATCCAGTGCACGCCGCCCGTCTCGCGCAGCCCCGCGACCACGATGTAGAGCACCGCCACCGTGAGCACGCCCTCGTTCGAGAACCCCGCGAAGGCGGCGGCCGGCTCGATCACGCCGCTCACGATCAGCACCGTGAGGCCGATACCGAAGAGCATGTCTGGTGGCATGCGCGTCACCACGAGCGCGCCGAGCACGCTCGCCACCACGACCGCGGTGAGGAGTGCGTCGGCCGGCATGCGTCAGCCTACAGCCGGCCGCCGGACGATCGGGTGGTCGATGCGGTTGCAGCCGGCGTGCGCCCCTACTCCTCGGCGGCGACCCCGAAGCGGACCTCGAGGTCTGCCCCGGCGTGCCTGACGCGTGGCGGCGACTCCTCCTCCTGCGGAACGAGCGCGACCGCGAAGCCGCGCCGACGGAGCTCGTCGTACGACGCCAGCGCGGCCACGTTCGACCGCTGCGCCTCCGCCACGCGGAGCAGGCGCATGCTGCGGTGGATCGCGCGCCGCAGCGCGCGCCAGCGGCGCGAGCCGAGTGCGTTGCCGGGAACATCGGCGGCCGCGAGCGGCATCTTCGCCCGCACGCGTGCATGCGCGCGGCGGACGCTCGCGAGCACCCCCGCGACGTCGCGCGTCTCTTGCGCCACGTCGATCGTGTACATCGCGAGGCGCTCGAGGTCGCGCGGGCCGCGCTCCGGGAGCGCCGCCAGATTCCAGCGCCGCACCTCGTCCCAGCGCGGCGGTCGGAGGGTGAGTTCGCCTCGGAACGGATCGCAGCGTCGCAGGTAGGAGGCGAGGGTCTGCTCCACGCCCAGCAGCCGCGCGCGCTCCACGAGGTCGGCACGCGTGACGCCGTGGCGGTTCGCCAGCGCCTCGAGATCGGCGTAATCGCGCGGCTTGAGCTGCCAGGCGTCGCTGCCCCAGCACCGGTTGAGCACCACGCCGATGAGCGCGGCATCGACCGGCGCCAACACCCGCACCTCGGTCCCCGACCACGCCACGCGCTCGGAGGCGGCCCAGGCTTCGCGCGTCACGCGTTCCGAGGCGGCGTGGGCGGGCAGCGCGTTGTGGTTGTTGTGCACGATCCGGCGATGGAGATCGACTGCCACTCCCAAGCCTCGATGGCGCAATTGGCCCGCCTCGTGGCCGAGATAGCCGGCGACGCGAGCAGCGTTCGGCGCGTCGCGCTCGCCCACGTGCCAGACCACCTCCCAGCCGACGCCGGCGGCAGCCTGGCAGGCGGGCGCGACGGCGTCGGCCGCCAGGACCAGGTCGACGTCGGTGTAGGTGCGCAGTCCCGGCGTGGAGTAGACGAACTCCGCGAGGTGGAAGCCCTTGAACACGATCGCCTCTATGCCCACTCCCTGCCACGTGCGCAGCAGCGACGCGACTTCCCCGCGCAGGGCCAGGTGGCGGGCCGTGACGTGGACGTGGTCGTGTTGGAGTTGACCGCGCTGCGGATGGTGTGGCAACCGCCCATAGGCGAAGGCAGCGAGGCTGCTCACCCGCAACGCCTCCAACGATGGCAGCGCGTCGACGTCGCCCAGCAAGAAGCGCTCGACGTCGCCTCGTGCGCCCGTCGCGCGCGCGGGCACCGAACCGCGAACCGCCACGGTCATCTCGGGTCGTCCACGTGGAAGGGCGACGTCGACCGGGCGAGGTTCGGCAGGGAGGCGTCCTTCGCCGACACGAGCGGTCGCACGCCTGGCGGCAGGGGCCAGGTGATGCCGAGGTCGGGGTCGTCCCAGGCGATACCCCGCTCCGCGCTCGGGGCGTACTCCGCACTCGACTTGTAGAGCACGTCCGCGCTCCGGGAGAGCACCAGGAACCCGTGCGCGAAGCCCGCCGGCACCCAGAGGTGCTCGGGCGAGCGCGCCGCGAGCAGGACGCCCGCCCACCGCCCATACGTGGGCGAGCCGCGTCTGAGGTCGACCGCCACGTCGTAGATAC
>JACCWH010000210.1 GCA_013697735.1 Trueperaceae bacterium
CGTCCTGCGCGAGCGCGGCCCGGACGGCCCGCTCGAGCGCGCCGGCGGCCACGTGCTCGGCGAGCGCGTGGCGGAGCATGAGCGCCGCCGAGAGCATCGCGCCGACGGGATTGGCGATCCCCTGCCCGGCGATGTCGGGCGCGCTGCCGTGCACGGGTTCGAAGAGGCCGACGGTGCCGCCGAGGCTGGCGGAGGGGAGGACGCCGAGCGATCCCGGAATCACCGCGGCGAGGTCGGAGAGGATGTCGCCGAAGAGGTTGGCGGTGACGATCACGTCGAAGCGCGCCGGCTCGCGCACGATCTGCATGGCGGCGTTGTCGACGTAGAGGTGGTCGAGCGTCACGTCGGCGTACTCCGCCTCGTGCACCGCCACGACCACGTCGCGCCAGAATTGCGACACATCGAGCACGTTCGCCTTGTCGACGCTCGTCACGCGGCCGCCTCGCGTGCGCGCCGTCTCGAACGCGGTGCGTGCGATCCGTTCGACTTCGAAGCGTTCGTAGACGTCGGTGGAGACACCACGCTCCGCGCTCACCGACGACGGCTTGCCGAAGTAGATGCCGCCGGTGAGTTCGCGCACGATGAGCAGGTCGGTCCCGCGCGCCACGTGTTCCTTGAGCGGCGAGAGGTGCTCGAGGCCGGGGAAGACGGTGACGGGGCGGAGGTTGGCGTAGACGCCGAGATGCTTGCGCAGCGCCAGGATGGCGCTCTCGACGCGCTCCTCGCGCGGCAGTCGGTTCCAGGGGTGGTCGCCCACGGGTCCGCCCACCGACCCCATGAGCACGGCGTCGGCTTCGAGCACGGCGGCGCGCGTAGCGTCGGGCAGGGCGCGGCCGTGTTCGTCGATCGCCGAGCCGCCGAACGGGAGCGAGGTGGTAACGAGTTCGAACCCGCAGGGGGCCGCGAGCGCCGCGAGCGCCTCGAGGGTCGCGTCGATCACCTCGGGCCCGATGAAGTCGCCCGGCAGCACCGCAACGGCGTGCGACCGCAGGGCGCTCACCGCTGCCCTACGTAGGGGAGTCGCTCGGCGACGCCGGCGATGGCGGCGTCGCCCTCGAGGAGCTCCGCGAGTGGGTCGTAGCGCCCGCTCGTGAGGGCGCGTCGCGCACTCGCCGCGATGCTGCCGCGCAGCGAGCGGTCGCCGACCCGGACGAGCTCCGCCTCGACGTCGATCTCGATCGCGACGGCCGGCTCGCGCTCCACCGCGCGCGCGATCTCCTCGAGATCGTCCGGTCCGAGCTCGATGCACACCAGGCCGAGGGTGGTGGAGTTGCCGAAGAAGATCTCGCCGAAGCTCTGCGCGATCACCGCGTCGAAGCCCGCGCGGCGGATCGACTGCGGCGCGTGCTCGCGCGACGAGCCGCAACCGAAGTTCCGCCCCGAGATCAGCACGCTCGCGCCGGCGAAGCGCTCGTCGTCGAGCGGGTGCCCCGTGGGGCGTCCGTCGTCGTCGTGACGCACGTCCCAGAAGAGTGCGTCGCCGAGGTCGTCGAACGTGACGCAGCGGAGGTAGCGCGCCGGGATGATGCGGTCGGTGTCGATGTCGTCGCCGCGCACGACCACGCCGCGGCCGTGCACCGTGCGGATCGGTTCGATGGGCGTACTCACGCCGTGACCCCCTCGCGCGTACCGAAGACCTCGCGGGCGTCGGCGATCGTGCCGGTGACGGCGGCGGCCGCCACCATGGCGGGACTCATCAGCACCGTGCGGCCCGTGGCGGAGCCCTGGCGCCCCTTGAAGTTGCGGTTCGAAGAGCTCGCGCAGAGTTGATCGCCCACGAGCTTGTCGGGGTTCATCGCCAGGCACATGGAGCAGCCGGCGGCGCGCCATTCGAAGCCGGCGGCGACGAGCACCGCGTCGATCCCCCGCCGCTCGCACTCCTCCTTGACGAGCGTCGATCCGGGGACGGCGATCGCCTTCACGCCCGGCGCCACGCGGTGCCCGGCGATGACCCGCGCGACCTCGATGAAGTCCGAGAGTCGTGCGTTCGTGCACGATCCGAGGAAGGCGACGTCGATCTTCGTGCCGCGGATGGGGGCTCCACCCTCGAGCTTCATGTGCGTGAGCGCCTCCACCACGGAGGCCCGCTCGCCGGGCGGCACGCGGTCTGGGTGCGGGATCGTTTCGTGGATCGCGATCGCCTGACCGGGGTTGATCCCCCAGGTCACGGTGGGAGCGATGTCGTCGGCGTCGATCACCACGACGTCGTCGTAGGTGCAGCCCGCGTCGCTCGCACACGCCAGCCAGCGCTCAGTCGCCTCGTGCCACGCTGCGCCCTTCGGGGCGTAGGGGCGCCCCTCGAGGTAGTCGACGGTGGTCGCGTCGGGGTTGACGTAGCCGCAGCGCGCGCCCCCCTCGATCGACATGTTGCACACCGTCATGCGCTCCTCCATGCTCATTCGCGCGAGCACGTCGCCGGCGTACTCGTAGGCGTAGCCGATGCCGCCGTTCACGCCCAGGGTGCGGATGATGTGGAGGATCACGTCCTTGGCGTAGACGCCCGGACCGAGCCTTCCGTTCACCTCGATGCGCCGTACCTTCGGTTTCGTCATCGCCAGCGTCTGCGTTGCGAGCACGTCGCGCACCTGGCTGGTGCCGATGCCGAAGGCGACGGCGCCGAACGCGCCGTGGGTGCTGGTGTGCGAGTCGCCGCAGGCGATGGTGGTGCCCGGCTGCGTGATCCCCTGCTCCGGCCCGACCATGTGCACGATCCCCTGCAACCCCGACGGGAGGTCGAAGTAGGTGATGCCGTGGCGGGCGCAGTTCGCGTGGAGTGCCTTGATCATCTCGTCGGCGAGCGCATCGGCGAACGGCTCCTCGCGCTGATCCGTGGGCACGATGTGGTCGACGGTGGCGAAGGTCCGCTCGGGCATGCGTACCTCGAGCCCGAGGTCGCGGAGCATACCGAAGGCTTGCGGGCTGGTGACCTCGTGGATGAGGTGCGTGCCTATGAAGAGCTGCGTCTGGCCGTTATCGAGTTCGCGCACGGCGTGCGCGTCCCAGACCTTGTCGAGCAGCGTTCGCGGTGATGTCACGGGTGGGTCTCCTCGTGGTTCGGGGGCTTGCGGAGGGCGTGGGGTGGTGCTGCTGGAGCGATGCGTCGGGCGTGACACGAGAACGGCCCCCGGCGGCGTGCGACCGGGGGCCCGACGATCGTGCGGCTCGCGGGATCAGTCCCGGAGAGCGACGACGTCGGCCCGCGACGGACGTAGCCCCACCGTCTGCCTCGCCGCGATCACGCGCAACCTGCGCCGCATCGTCATGATCATGGGATGGAGTCTACGTTCGGCACGGTCGGGTGTCAACGCACGGGGGTGCGGCGTTGCGGGCTGGCGTCGTCCGTCGTCGGCCTTCAGCGTCCACCCCGCCCGGTGGGGGGGAT
>JACCWH010000230.1 GCA_013697735.1 Trueperaceae bacterium
CCGCACCACGGCAGCAGCACGGCCGGCATCGTCGGCAGCGTCCGGGGTCCGGGCGAACTCAGCCTCGCGCACCGCGGTCTGCTCTTCCTCGACGAGCTCCCGGAGTTCGACCGGCGGTCGCTCGAGGCGCTGCGGCAACCGCTCGAGGGGGGCGTCGTGATCCTCAGCATGGCGCGTGGCCGTGTCGCGCTCCCCGCACGCTTCCAACTCGTCGCCGCCATGAATCCGTGCCCGTGCGGATTCGACGGCGATCCCGACCGACCATGTGGCTGCCATCCGAGCGACCGGAGGCGCTACCGCGGTCGCCTATCGGGCCCCCTGCTCGATCGCTTCGAGGTGCGCGTCACGATGGGACGACGAGACGGCGCCGACGACGGCCGTGTGGCGGACGCAGATGCGCCACGCTCAGCGCGCGTGGGGGCGGAGCCGAGCGCCGCCGTGGCCACTCGCGTCGCACGTGCCCGCGCGATCGCGCTGCGACGCCAACGGGTCCCCAACGCCGCGCTCGCCGGTCCCGCGCTCGCGTCCCTCGCGCTCGACGCAGACGCGCGCGACCTGCTCGCGGCCGCGCGGCAGCGCACGGCGATCGGGGAGCGCGGCGTCGATCAGGTCGTGCGGGTCGCGCGGACGATCGCCGACCTCGCGGGGGCCGAGGCGGTCATGGGCGATCACCTCGTGGAGGCGCTCGCCTTCCGGGCCCGACCGTGGCACGACGACGACCACGGCGAGAGAGCGTGGTAGGGGTCGCCGGGCCATGGCACGGCGAACGGGGCGGATTGTCCCTGTCGAGCCTCCTCGGGACGGCGGTACAACGCTCTGGGGGACGTGGCCGGCACGGCGTGGGACACGCGTTGAGAAGCACGACGCCTGTGCTAGCCTGTGGCCAATTCGAACGCTGGACGCGCGCGTCGCGTGACCGAGACGCCGAGACGCGCGGAGGAGGGACCACACAGTGCAGGTGAGACGACGGCTCCGCCGGAGCTTGGCGTTGGCAGTTCTGCCGCCCCTCGCGGCGTGCGACTTCGGGGGGCCCCAATCGGTGCTCGACCCGCAGGGGCCCATCGCGCAAGCGCAGCAAGATCTCTTCCTCTGGACGTACTATCTCAGTTGGCCCGTCATGATCCTCGTGGTCGCGGTGATCGCCTACTCGATGTGGAAGTTCCGCGCCAAGAGCGTCGAGGACGCCAAAGCGCTGCCGCACCAGACGCACGGGCACACCACCCTCGAGATCGCCTGGACGCTCATCCCGGTGGTGCTCGTGATCCTCGTCGCGGTGCCGACGGTGCGGACGCTCTTCGCGACCGAGTCCACCATCGCCGCCTCGCAGTACACCGACGACGACGTCGTGATCCGCGCGACGGGGTATCAGTGGTGGTTCAAATTCGACTACGGTGACGGTGTGGTCACCTCCAGCGAGATGCACATCCCGGTCGGTCGGCGCGTGATCGTGGAGCTCGACGCGGCCGACGTCCTGCACTCCTTCTGGGTCCCGAACCTCGCCGGGAAGCGCGACATGATCCCGAACCAGGCGAATCAGGTCTGGTTCTCTGCCGACCGTCCCGGCGTCTTCTACGGACAGTGTGCCGAGCTCTGCCTCGGAGCGCACGCGTACATGCGCTTCCGCGTGATCGCCTCGGAGGAAGAGGACTATCGAGCGTGGCTCGCATCCTTCCGCGACGCCGGAGCGACGGTACAGACCGTGCAGGCCGACCCGCAGATCGAGCGTGGCCGGCAGCTCGTGGCGCAGAAGGGCTGCATCGCGTGCCACACCATCGACGGCTACTACGCCGACGGCACGCCGGTGGGCGGCTCGGAGTTCCCGAACCTGACGAACTTCGGCCTGCGGCTCACGGTCGCCACGTCGATGCTCGACGCGACGCCCGAGAACGTCGCTCGCTGGATCCGCTACCCGGACGCCGTCAAGCCGGGGAACCGCATGCCCACGCTCTGGACCGGCGACGACCCGAACGCCGAGGAAGAGGTCGCGGCGATCACCGCCTACCTCCTCAGCCTCGGACGCGACTCGGGCGCGGCCACGGCGACCCTGGGGGAGACTCATGGCAATCGGTAAGGTCGGCGGTGCCGACTACGAACCGCACGGTGCGGGCGGCGATGCGCTGCTTCAGCGGCCGGCGGGGTACGCCGGCATCGCCAGCTGGCTGACCACCGTCGACCACAAGCGCCTCGGCATCCTCTACATCCTGACGAGCTTCATGTTCATGGGCTTCGCCAGCATCGAGGCGTTCCTCATCCGGCTGCAACTGCTCTCGCCGAACAACACGCTCCTCAGCCCCGACGTCTACAACCAGATGTTCACGATGCACGGCGTCACGATGGTCTTCCTCGCCATCATGCCGCTCGGCATCGGTTTCGCAAACTACATGGTCCCGCTGCAGATCGGCGCGCGCGACCTGGCGTTCCCGCGCCTCAACGCGTTTGGGTACTGGGCGTATCTGGCGGGCGGACTCTTCCTCTACACGAGCTTCTTCCTCGGCGGCGCGCCCGACGTCGGCTGGTTCGCCTACGCGCCGCTCACGTCGCTCTCGAACAATCCCGGCCTCGGTACTGATTTCTACATGATCGGCCTCTTCGTCGGCGGGATCGGCACGCTCGTGACCGCCATGAACCTGATCGTGACCATCGTCAACATGCGCGCGCCGGGCATGACGATGATGCGCGTACCGGTCTTCACGTGGCTGATGCTCGTCACGAGCTTCCTGATCATCTTCGCCTTCCCGCCCCTCACGATCGCGCTCTTCCAGGTGATCATGGACCGCTCCTTCGGCACGCTCTTCTACGTACCGGAAGCGGGCGCGATGCCGATCCTCTGGCAGCACCTCTTCTGGATCTTCGGGCACCCGGAGGTCTACATCATCATCCTGCCGGCCTTCGGCGTGATCTCCGAGATCATCCCGACGTTCTCGCGCAAGCCGCTCTTCGGCTACCCGGTCATCATCCTCTCGGGGATCTTCATCGGCTTCATGGGCTTCGCGGTCTGGACGCACCACATGTTCACCACCGGCCTCGGACCGGTCGTGAACACCGCCTTCGCGCTCACGAGCTTCGTGATCGGCATCCCCACGGGCGTGAAGGTCTTCAACTGGCTCGGGACGATGTGGGGCGGCAAGATCGTCTTCACCACGTCGATGCTCTACGCCGTCGCCTTCCTGGTCACGTTCACGCTCGGGGGCGTCACCGGGATCATGCTCGCCGTACCCCCCTTCGACGCGCAGGCGCAGGACTCGTACTTCGTGGTCGCGCACTTCCACTTCGTGATGGGGGGCGGAGCGCTCCTGTCGTTCTTCGCGGCGCTCTTCTACTGGTTCCCGAAGATGACGGGCCGCATGATCTCGGAGCGACTCGGCAAGATCTCGTTCTGGCTGCTCGTGCCCGGCTTCTACGTGATCTTCTTCCCACAGCACTTCCTCGGACTCATGGGGATGCCACGCCGGACGCAGACCTACGTCGAAGGGATCGGGCTCGAGATCTGGAATCAGGTCTCGACGTTCGGGACCTTCATCATGGGCGCCGGCATGCTGCTCCTCGCTTTCGCGGTCCTTTCGGCGTTCCGAAACGGTCGACCCGCCGGCAACGATCCTTGGGACGGCCGCACGCTCGAGTGGTCGACCACCTCGCCGCCGCCGTACTACGACTTCGACCGCCAGCCCGTCGTGAACGACCGCGACGCGCACTGGGTGCAGAAGTACCCGGAGAGCGTGCACGGCGAGCGCGTGCCCGAATCGGCGTCGCTCCCGTACGACGCCGGCGGCATCCACATCCCGGGAGCGAGTTGGTACCCCTTCCTCGCAGCGGTCGCCATGCTGCCCATGAGCTACGGTCTGCTCTACAACAACTGGTGGGTGCTCGGGATCTCGCTCCTCGGAATCGTGCTGGCGACGTACGGCTGGGCGCTCGAGGGCGTCGGCGGGAAGCACATCCACATCGACCACGGTGGCGCCGACCACGGCCGACACCGCGAGGAGACGGACGCGTGAGCGAGACCATCGCACCGACCGCGACGCACGGTGCCGCCGTGCTCTCAGCCCGGAGCACGAAGCTCCCCGACGTGAAGCTCATGATGTGGGTCTTCCTGGCGTCGGACTGCATGTTCTTCGGCACCCTCATCGGGACCTACCTCGTCTATAACGGCCGGAGCCTCGTCGGTCCCGGCCCGCTCGACGTGCTCGACATCCCGCTCACTACCGTGAGCACGTTCGTGCTGCTGATGTCGTCGTTCCTGATGGTGCTGGCGCTGCACTCACTCCGCCAGAACGACATCTCGAAGTTCCGCCTCTGGACCTTCGGCGTGGCGTTCTTCGGCGCCATCTTCCTGGGCTTCCAGATCTACGAGTTCCGGCACTTCGTCGAGCTCGGGATGACGTTGCAGGGCAACCTCTTCGGCACCACCTTCTACGTCCTCACGGGCACCCACGGCGTTCACGTCACCATCGGGGTTCTGTGGCTGCTCTCGATCCTGGTGCACTCCTACATCCACCCCTGGACCAGCAAGGACGAGGTCTACCTCGAGGTCGCCGGTCTCTATTGGCACTTCGTCGACATCGTCTGGATCGTGATCTTCACGGTCGTCTACCTGGTCGAGTTCGTGTGAGGCGAAACTGATGGCAGACGGCACGCACAAAGGCCCCGGCCTCTACATCGTGATCGCCCTCATCCTGGGCGTCATCACCTACATCGAGTACTACATCGTGGAGTTCCCCCCCGTCTGGCTCAGTGCGTCCTGGGTCCTCTTCTGGCTGGTCACACTCTCCCTCGCGAAGTTCTGGATGGTCATCTGGTTCTTCATGCACCTCCGCGACGACGACAAGCTCTACACCGGCTTCTTCGCATCCGGAATGGTGATCGCAATGGGCACGTTCGTGGCGCTCGCGGCCATGTTCCTGCTGCCGCGCGCCGTCGCTCCGGTCGTCGCCGCGCAGGAGTCGCCGGCGATCGTCACGGACCACGGCGACCCGTATGCCGACCACCCCGACCCGGTGCCACAGGAGCTGCGAGACCTCATCGCCAGCGACGGGATGTCTCGTTCCCTCGCCCGCCGCTCCGACGCGCCGCGCCCCAAGGACCAGACGCTTCGCATCACGCCGCCCCAGGCGCCCGACGACACCTTCACCCTCCGCCTCGACGACGAGGAGCTCGACGAGCTCGACCTCGGCGACGCCGAGGTGGCGAGCGATCCCGAGGCCGACGCCGGTGCGGCAGCGGTGCCGTCCCCCGAGGAGACCGAGGCAGAGGCGCCCACGCTGGCGGCAGCGCCCGACGAGTCGGACGACGCCGACGCACGCGATCCGACGTTCGATCGCGAACTCGGTGCGCAGGTCTACGCTGCGAACTGCAGCGGCTGCCACCAGGCGAACGGCCGCGGCATCCCGGGCGCATTCCCGCCGGTCGCCGGTCACGGCGCCGAGCTGTACGCCCTGGACGGGGGCCGCGCCTACCTCGTGGACGTATTGCTCTACGGCCTCCAGGGCGCCATCGAGGTCAACGACCAGGCCTACAACGGCATGATGCCTGCGTGGCCCCACCTCTCCGACGATCAGATCGCCGCCGTGCTGAACCACATCGTCGCCGGCTGGGCCGACGAGGACGAACCCGCCGACTTCGACGCCTACCGCGCCGACGAGATCGCCGCCGAACGCGGTAGGGGGCTCTCCCCAGCAGACGTCCACGCGCTTCGCGCGACGCTGCGCGACTAGGCGAGGAGACACCCCGTGCCCCCAGCCGAGATCTACGTGAACTGGCAGCTCGATCCGATCTTGATCGGCGGGCTGCTGGCGCTCGGCGTCGCCTACGCGCTGGCGACCGGTCCCCTGCGCGAACGGATCGCTCCCGGTCGCGCCTTCGAGCCGGGGCGGGCGAGCATGTTCTACGTCGCGCTCGTGACCTTCTTCCTGGTCGAGGGGTCGCCGCTGCACGATCTCGCCGAGCGCTACCTGCTCTCGGCCCACATGCTCCAGCACCTGCTGCTGTCGTACGTGGTGGCGCGCTTGATGCTCGTGGGCGTTCCGGCCTGGCTCTGGCGCGCGCTGCTGCTGAACCGGGCCGTCGCGCCGATCGCGAAGGTGATGCTCCGCCCGACGATGGCGTTCATCACCTTCGGCCTCTTCTTCGCCGTCTGGCACGTTCCCGCGGTCTACGAAGGGGCACTCGCGAACCCGACGCTGCACCACATCGAGCACGTCCTCTTCCTGGTTGCAGCTCTGATCCTGTGGTGGCCGATCCTGAGCCCCCTCGCCGAGCTGCCGAAGGCGCCGCCACTCGTGCAGCTCGTCTACCTCTTCACCATCCCGATCGCGCAGTTGCCGGTCTTCGCCGCCATCACCTTCTCCCCCGACGTCGTCTACGCCACCTACGCGAACGCACCGCAGATCGTGGGCTGGCTCACGCCGCTCTCGGATCAGGCCCTCGCCGGCGCGATCATGAAGGTGTTCGGGCTCGTCTTCTTCGGAGTCCCGTTCGCACGGATCTTCTTCGAGTGGTATGCGCGTGAGACGCGGCGGAACATCACGCAGCGCGACATGCGTCGTCGAAGCGGACCGCCCGATGGGCACGACGGCGTTACGACGCCGGTCGCGGTGGAGGCGCGATGAGCGATTGGGAGGCAGACGCCCCGCCCGTGCGCGCGATCGCCTTCGACTGGGGTGGTGTGTTCACCGAAGGTACCTTCGACGCTCGCGCCGTGGTCGCGCTCGCCGACCTCCTCGGTTTCGCCGAGCCGACGATCGCGGCGAGCTACTACCCGTTGATGGAGCGCTTCGAGGTCGGCGAACTCGACCTGTCGACCTTCGCACGGCAGCTACAGGACGAGGTCGGAGGCGACGGCGCGCGCGCCGTCGACGACGCCGTCTTCCGCGCTGCCTTCCTCCACGCCGCTCGTGAGCGAGCGGCGATGTACGACGTGCTCGCCGGCATTCCCCCTCGCTACACGGTGGGGATGCTCTCCAACAACGTCCCCGAACTGTGCGACCGCGTGCGCGACGATCCGCGCATGGCGCGAATCGAGCGCTTCGTGTTCAGCAACGAGATCGCCGTCCGAAAGCCCCACGCCGACGCGTTCGCCGCGCTCACCGAGGCGCTCGACGTACCGGCCGCCCAAACCCTCTTCATCGACGACAACGAGGCAAACGTGGCGGCCTGCCGCGAGCTCGGGTTCCGCGGCCTCCTGCTCGACTCGGCCTCCGGCTTCGCGACGCGTTGGGAGCGCGCACTCCCGGATCTCGGCCACCTGGTCACTGGACCGTCCTGGGAACGATGACCGGCGACGGCGACGGGGAGCGTCCCGAATCGATCGGCGATGATCGCACTCCCCGCACGGTCCGGCCGATCAAGCTCCTCCAAGGCTACGTCTGGCACCCGCGGGAGCTCGATATCGACCTCGGCGACTTCCTACCGTCGCGGCTCGATCCCGACGTTCACGTACTGTGGGACGTCATGCCTTCCGCGCCGTTCACCTTCTTCGACGACGGCACCCTCGCCGCGACGCAGCGCGTCTACCAGTTCACGGTGATGCGCTTCGTCCCGCCCGAGGAGGAGCCTGGGGCGTTGCTCCCGTGGCTCGCGGAGACGCTCCAGGCGTCGCTGGAGACCACACCCGAGGGCGTCGGTTGGCAAGTGATGGACGACCTGCGCGAAGTCGGGTGAAGCACGGCAGCGCTCGCGGGCGTCGTAGCGCCATCGTGGTCGTGTTCGTGGGCACCTACTTCGTGTCGTACTTCTTCCGCTCCACGAACGCCGTGATCGCCGACGACCTCGTGCGCGACGTCGGGCTCACTGCCGGGGCACTCGGCCTGATGACGAGCCTCTTCTTCATCACGTTCGCTCTCGTGCAGCTCCCGCTCGGCAGCGCGCTCGACCGCTTCGGCTCGCGCTGGGTCACGTCGGTGTTACTCCTCGCCGCCGTACTCGGGAGCGCGATCTTCGCCGCATCGACCACCCTGACGGGCCTGGTGATCGGTCGCGGCTTGATCGGCGTCGGCATGGCGGGCGTACTCATGGGAGCGCTCAAGGCGTTCTCGTCGTGGTTCGACCCGAGGTCGTTCGCCACCGTATCGGGACTGCTGGTGGGGATCGGCTCTCTCGGAGCACTCGCCGCCGCGACGCCGCTCGCACTCCTGAACGAGGCGGTCGGCTGGCGGGTCGTGTTCGTGGGTGCAGCGCTGGTGACGCTGGTGGCGGCGGCCGCAGTGGCACTCGTCGTGCGCGAACCCGAGGGCGGCGGCTTCGCGACGCCGGCGGCGGGTACGAGTCTGGCGGACGTCTTCCGGAGTGGGCGTTTCTGGCGCCTCGCCGGCCTCACCTTCGCGATGGCCGGCACCCTCTTCGCCTACCAGGGGCTGTGGGCCGGCCCCTACCTCACGCAGCGACTCGGCCTCGGCGCCGTGGAGACCGGCAACGTGCTCGTGGCGATGGCGCTCGCGACGAGCGCCGGGTTCCTCGGCGCGGGCCCGATCGCGAATCGGATTGGGCTCGCCCGCGGTTTGGGCGTGAGCGCAGTCCTCCTCGTCGCCAGCCTGGTGGCCTTGCTCCTGCTCGACCCGTCCTCGCCGCGATGGCTCGTCGTGGTGGCGTTCGCGGCACTCGGCCTCGGCGGCAGCGGCAACGTGCTCTGCTTCGCGCTCGCGCGCGCCAGCTTCCCTCACATGCCCGGGCGCGCGGTCACGGCGGTCAACCTCTTCGGCATCGGCGGCGGCGCGCTCATGCAGTGGGGGCTCGGCGCCGTGATCGGGCGCTACCCGGCGAACGCGAGCGGCCACGCGCCACCGGAAGCGTTCACGGCCGCTGTCGTGGTGAGTATCGCCGTCGCGACGGCGGCGCTCTTCGCCTACGCACCGCTGGTTCGAACCCACACGAAGCCGTAAGGTCCATGCGTTCGCGGCCGACCTCGAGACGCTGGAGCGCTACAGCGGCATGTTGCCGTGGCGCTTGAACGGCCGCTCCACGACCTTGCCTTCGAGCATCCGTAGGTGGGAGACCAGCATTCTGCGCGTCTCCTTCGGGTCGATCACGTCGTCGATGTAGCCCCGCCCGGCGGCGAGGTACGGGGTGTCGAATGCCTTGCGGTAGGCCGCGATCTTCTCTGCGCGCATCGCCTCGGGGTCGGCGGCTTCGGCGATCTCGCGCCGGAAGACCACGTTGGCGGCCCCCTCCGCCCCCATCACCGCCACCGCGGCCGTCGGCCACGCCAACACCACGTCGGCCCCCATGTCCTTGGAGTTCATCGCCAGGTAGGCGCCGCCGTAGCTCTTGCGGGTGATCACGGTGATCTTCGGAACGGTCGCCTCGGCGTAGGCGTAGAGCATCTTGGCGCCGTGACGGATGATGCCGGCGTGCTCCTGGTCGACGCCCGGCAGGAAACCCGTCACGTCGACGAAGGTGAGGAGCGGCACATTGAACGCGTCGCACGTTCGGATGAAGCGTGCGGCCTTGTCGGAGGCGTCGATGGTCAGCGTCCCGGCGAGGTGGCGCGGGTTGTTGGCGACGATGCCGACCGCGCGTCCACCCACGTGCGCGAACCCGGTCACGATGTTGCGGGCGAACTCGGCTTGGATCTCGAGGAAGCGCTTGTCGTCGACGATCGCGTTGATCACGTCGTGCATCGCGTACGGGCGGCGCTGATCGGGGTGCACGATGCCGGCGAGCTCCGGCGTCTCACGCCCCTCGGGATCGCGCGTCGCTCGCGCGGGCGGCCGCTCCTTGGCGCTCTGCGGCAAGAAGGCGAGCAACGAACGAACGGCGGCGAGTACGGCGGTATCGTCGTCGGCGACGATGTGCGCCACGCCCGAGCGGCGTGCATGCACCTCCGCGCCGCCGAGTTCGGCGAACGTGACCGCCTCCTTCGTCACGGAGCGGATCACGTCGGGACCCGTGATGAACATGTAGGCGGTGTCGCGCGCCATCAGCACGAAGTCGGTCAGGGCCGGGCTGTAGACGGCGCCTCCCGCGCAGGGCCCCAGCACCGCCGAGAGCTGCGGCACCACGCCCGAGTAGACGGCGTTGCGGTAGAAGACCTCGCCGTAGCCCGAGAGGGCGTCGACACCCTCCTGGATGCGCGCCCCGGCGGAATCGTTGAGACCGATGATCGGGCAGCCGTTCTGCGCCGCGAGATCCATGACGCGGCAAATCTTCTGCGCGTGCCGCTTTCCGAGGCTCCCCCCCTGCACCGTGAAGTCCTGGCTGAACACGAAGACCGTGCGGCCGTCGACGGCGCCGTAGCCCGTGACGACACCCTCCCCGGGAGCGTCGAGGTCGTCGCGCAGCGGTTCGACGAAGGCGCCGATCTCGACGAACGAGTCGTCGTCGAGGAGGACGTCGAGGCGCTCGCGGGCAGTCAGCTTGCCGGCGTCGTGCTGCTTGGCGATGCGCGCGTCGCCTCCACCCTTCGCGATGCGCTTGCGACGCTCCTCCATCTCGGCGGTGAGCTCGTTCATCCAGGTGAGCGTGTCGTCAGGCATGGGCGCCCCTCCGAAGGGCGGGATCGTGCGGTGCGAACGCGACGATACCGCGGCGCCGGCGGCGACGCCGATGGGCGCCCGGAGCGCTCAGCGCCCGGGCTCGGGATCGGGATTGGTATCGGGATTGGTATCGACCGGAACGCGCTCCGAGCGAGGTCCGACGAACCGCGTCTCGAACGCGAAGACGTACCCCTGCCGTCGCGCCAACTGCTCGCGATAGCCGGCGTCGGCCGCACGACCGGCGATCTCGAGGAGGTCGTGACTCGCGTGGTCGAGCGCGATGATCTCGGACTCCAGCCGAGCGACCTCGCGTTCCGTGTGGCGGAGCCGCTGCACCTCGACGCCGATCAACACCAACATCTGCACGCTGCCCACGAGGCAGAGCACCACGATCGCGGCGTTGGCGAAGCGCGCCACACGAACGGGGCGCGTGCGCTCGCCCGCCCGAGCGGCGGGTTCCGGGGGCACGACCCGCGTGGCGCCACGTGGCCGAGGCGCCGCTGGCAGCTCGTGTGGGTCGCCGCGCGTGCTCACGCTTCGACCTCGAAGAGCGACGAGGCTTGGCGCAGCATGCGAGCGGCGTCTTCGGGTGGGGTCGGATTGACGAAGTACCCGCTCCCCCAGTCGAACCCTGCCTGACGAGTGAGACGGGGTAGGACCTCGACGTGCCAGTGGTAGCTGGCGTCGTCGGCACGGGGCCGAGTGTGCAGGATGAGGTTGTACGGGGGGCGATCGAGCGCCGCACCGAACGTCCGCAGGACGTTCTGGAGTACCTCCGCCAAGGCGTCGAGGCGATTCGAGGGGGTGGCGGTAAAGGCGCTGGCGTGCTCCCGCGGCACGATCCACGTCTCGAAGGGCGTCTTGGACGCCCAGGGCGCGATGGCCACGAAATGATCGTTGCCCGTGACCATACGCTCGCGCCGCTCGACCTCGTACGCCACCACGTCGCAGAAGAGGCAACGCCCGTGCAGATCGTGATGCGCCCGCGCTGCCGCGGCCTCCTCCTCCACCCAGCGGTTCGGCACCGGCAGGGCGAGCACCAGAGCGTGCGGATGATCGTACTGGGCGCCTGCCGCACGGCCGACGTTGCGCGTGAGCTGCACGTGGGCGACGTCGGGGCGCTCGGCCAGGAACGCGAGGCGATCGCGGTAGAGGCGAAGCACGTCCACGAGGTGCTCGCGCGGCATCGCCTCGAGCGTCATGGCCGGATCAGGGTGCTCGACGATGAGTTCCTGGTAGCCGCTCGCCGGCCCGGAGACGTACGTCCCCTCGCTCGAGATCACGAAGGGGCGGGCGCCGAACGGGCTCCCGACAACGGGTAGGACACGAGCGCGCCAATCGGACGCGTTCGAGCGAGAGTGGCTCGATCGCAGCGCCTGGATCTCCCCGGGGAGCTCGCCTTCGCGTCCGGGTACGAGGGGCGAATCGGCCGCGGGCGTGTCGGTACTCCCGAAGTCGGACGGCTGCAGACCCCGATCGGGAGACATGAGGACCCACGCCTCGCCGAACGGGTCTTTGCGGAAGCTCGACACGTGGCTCGCATCGTAGCAGCGATGCTTCGCGCTGGAACGTGATCAACCTCAAACCTCGTGTGGCCCCTCCGACGCTGACCATGTGAAACGCTCCACCGGTGCGGAGGCGGTGCTTCGCTACAGTGCTGTGGTATCGAGACCAAGGGTCGCCGCGCGGCGACGAGGAGTGCGAGGAGTGTACGTGGAGGCCGACCACAGCGGCGCGCGCATTCTGATCATCGACGACGAGCCGGTCAACACCATTCTCCTCGGGCGAATCCTAGCCGTCGCCGGCTACGCGAACGTCACCTCCAGCAACGACCCGCTCGAGGCCGTCGACCTCTTCCGCGCGGCGCACGGGGGGCGCGATCCGTACGATCTCGTCTGCACCGACCTCCACATGCCCGGCCTGTCGGGCGTGCAGGTGATCGACATCGTCGCCCACCATGCCGAGCGCGACGAATTCCTGCCGATCGTCGTCCTCACCGCCGACCTCAAACCCGAAGCGGAGGAGGAGGCGCTGGAGCACGGCGCGAAAGACTTCATCACGAAGCCCTTCAAGTCGAGCCAGATCCGCCTCCGCATCGCGACCCTGCTCCGGACGCGATTGCTCCAGCGGCAGCTGCGAGACCACGCCCACAACCTCGAGGAGCAGATCAGGGAGCGCACCATCGAGCTCGAGGCTGCCCGCCTCGACGTGCTCGACCGGCTCGCGGCGGCCGCCGAGTACCGCGACTACACGACGGGCCAGCACACGCAGCGCGTCGGGCTGCTCTCCAGCCTCCTCGCGGCGCGCCTCGGGTACGACCGGGCGACCGTCGAGCTGGTGCGGAGGGCGGCACCGCTCCACGACGTGGGCAAGATCGGCGTTCCGGACAACATCCTGCTGAAGCCCGGGAGGCTCTCGCCGTCGGAGTTCGAGGTGATGCAGGAGCACGTCGACGTGGGCGCGCGCCTCCTCGCGCGGGGGCGCTCGAAGCTGATCGCGATGGCCGAGACCATCGCCTGGACCCACCACGAGCGCTGGGACGGAAGCGGCTATCCGGAGGGGCTCGTCGGGGACGCGATCCCGCTCGTCGGGCAGATCGTGGCGGTAGCGGACGTCTTCGACACGCTCATCAACGAACGCCCCTACAAGGTGGCGTGGCCGCTCGAGGACGCGGTGGCGGAGATGCGCCGTCAACGTGGCCGCTGGTTCTCGCCGCGCCTCATCGACGCCTTCCTCGAGATCCTCGCCGAACGAGACGACCTCGTGGCCGATCTCCGGCGCGTCGGGGTCGGCCACGAAGCCGGGATGATCGAGGACGCGTCCACGTTGCGTGGGTAGCCGGGTCATGCTGGGCGCATGCCGCGACTCTTCGATCCGATCACGCTTCGCGACCTGACGCTCCGCAACCGTGTCGCCATGGCGCCCATGTGTCAGTACTCGGCCGGCCCCGACGGTCGCGCGACGCCCTGGCACCTCATGCACCTCGGGGCGCGGGCAGCGGGAGGCGTCGGTCTCGTGATCACGGAAGCGACGGCAGTGGAGGCGCGCGGTCGCATCAGCCCGAACGACCTCGGGCTCTGGGACGACGCGCAGATCGAGCCGCTCCAGCGCGTGACGGAGCTGGTGCGCGCTCAGGGTGCGGCGCTCGCCGTCCAACTCGCGCACGCGGGCCGCAAGGCGTCGACGCACCGCCCGTGGGCGAGCGCTCGGGGCGCCGTAGGCCCCGAGGGTGGAGGCTGGACGGACGTCGTCGGCCCGACGGACGCCCCTTTCTCGAGTGCCCTGCACGCGCCACGACCGCTCGACGAGGCGGGCATCGGCGAAGTGGTGCGCGCATTCGCCGAGGCGGCGAGGCGCGCCGATGCGGCGACGGCCGACGCAGTGGAGATCCACGCCGCGCACGGCTACCTGCTGCACTCGTTCCTCTCACCGCTCGTCAACACGCGCAGTGACGCCTACGGCGGCACCTTCGACGGCCGCACGCGCCTCCTGCACGACGTCGTGCGGGCGGTGCGCGACGTGTGGCCCGCACACAAGCCGCTGCTGGTGCGAGTGTCGGCGACCGACTGGGTCCCCGGTGGCTGGTCCGACGACGACACCGTCCGCCTTGCGGGCGAACTCGCCGGACTCGGCGTCGACCTCGTCGACTGCTCGTCGGGGGGCGCCGTTCCGGACGTGCGCGTTCCGGTGGAGCCCGGGTACCAGGTCCGGTTCGCGGAGCGCGTGCATCGCGAGGCGGGCGTTGCGAGCGGCGCGGTCGGACGGATCGACGCCGCCTCGCACGCCGATGCGATCGTGCGGGACGGTCGCGCCGACGTGGTGCTGCTCGGGAAGGCCCTGCTGCGCGACCCGCACTGGGCGCTGCACGCCGCCGAATCGCTCGGCGTGGCGAACGCGCAGCGCTGGCCCGTCGCCTACGGCTGGGCGGTGGGCTGAGGAGCGAGGGGACGGCCTCAGGCGAGCGAGAAGAGGCCGGGCTGAAGCGTCGCGCTCGCCACGTCGGGCAGCGCCGTCACCTCCGCGAACTCGAGCCCGCGGCGCGCGAGCACGGCGAGCGCCGGCTTCGTGATCGCGGGCGCCGCGAGCACACCCCGCACGCGCTCCCCCGTGATCTCGCGTACGCGCTCGACGTACCGAGCGAGCTGGTGCACCGCCTCCTGCGTCGCCTTCCCGCGCTTGAGCTCGACCACCAACAGCACGCCCTCGCGATCGCGCGCGAACAGGTCGATGCCGCCGACGTCGGTCGGGAGCTCGACGTCGAGGACACGCAGGCCCGGCTCGATCAACTCAGGCGCGCTCGTCAGCGCGCGCTGCATCTCTGCCTCGCTCCCCATGAGCACGAAGCCCGATCCCTCGCGCAGGTGGAGTGCTTGCGCCAGGGCGGTCTCGAGGAAGACGATCCGGACCATCTCCTCCGGCGAGCGGCGCTCCACCGTGAGCACGGCCATCTCGTCCTCGATCGCGACCCGCACGTGATCGGCCCGCGGTTGCCAGTTGACGGGCTTCACACCGCGGTAGTCATGGACCTGGAGGCTGCCGTCGGCCTTGAGCATCACCACGAAGTCGCCGGCGTCGGCGACGCTCGCTGCCCGACCGACGTACATCACCTCACACTCCGCGATCACCTGCACGAGGCAGCGCCCACCGCCGAGGTGTTCGTCGAGGAACTCGACGAGCTCGGCCGCGTCGGGGGTGATGCGTTGGTCCTCGACCATCCGACGAGTCTACCGCCCGACCGCGCGACACCGGACCGCACGCCCGCGCCGCTGACCCGTTGGTAGACTCCCGCTCATGGGTCTGTTGGGAGCACACGTCTCGAGCGCCGGCGGCGTCTCGAAAGCCTGGCCGCGCGCTGCGGAGATCGGCTGCGACGCACTGCAGCTGTTCGTCAAGAACGCCAGCACCTGGAAGGCAAAACCGCTCGCCGACGCCGAGGTCGGCGCGTTCCACGCCGCTCGCGCGGCGACCACCGGGCCAGGCGCGAGCGCGCCGCTGCCGGTCGTGGCGCACGCCTCGTACCTCATCAACCTCGCCTCCCCGGCGGAGGAGAACCTCGAGCGGTCGCGCGCGGCGCTCGCCGACGAGCTCCTGCGCTGCAGCGCGCTCGGCGTCGACGGCCTGGTGGTGCACCCCGGCGCGCACATGGGCGAGGGAGCGGCGAACGGCCTCGCCACGATCGCTCGCTCGCTCGACGCCGTGTTCGCGCGTCATCCGGAGATCACCACGCGCCTCCTGCTCGAGAACACGGCCGGGCAGGGGACGGTGCTCGGCGCCAGCGTCGCCGAGCTCGCGACGATCGTCGCTGCCCTCGACGAACCAGGGCGCGTCGGCCTCTGCCTCGACACCTGCCACGCCTTCGCCGCGGGTATCGACCTGCGCGACCCTGATGCCTACGAGGGTTTCCTCGCCGAGATCGCCGGCGCGCTCACGCTCCCTCGCATAGAGGCCTGGCATCTGAACGACTCGAAGGGGGCACTCGGCACGCACAAGGATCGACACGAGTCGATCGGACAGGGTGCGCTCGGAACGGAGCCGTTCGCCCGACTGCTCGCCGACGAGCGCTTCGCCGCCACACCGATGATCCTCGAGACCCCCCTCGGTGACGATGGCGACGGGCACGCGCGCGATCTGGTCGTGCTCCGAGGCCTGCACGCCGGAGGCAAAGGATGACGACGCCGGCCGAGTTCCGAAGCCGCCTCTCCCTCCACCGCGTCACGCTGCGGAGGAACCTCGAGCTCCTCCATCGCTTCGCGAAGGACTTCGACGACGCCGCCTCCCGCACACCGATCGTCCCCGGCGGGTCGCACTTCGCCTGGCTGCTCGCGCACCTCGCCGTCGCGCGCGACGCGATGCTCGAGCGATTGGGCGCCGAGCGCGTTTGGGACGCGGCAGCAGCCGAGCGCTACAAGCGCGGGTCCGACGCCGCCGCACACGACCCTCCGCCGATCGAGGAGATCCTGCGCACGCTCGATCGTCAGGGGGAGCGGCTCGCGAGCGCGATGCAAGCGGTGGACGACGCCGCCCTCGCCGCCCCGGAGGGGAGTGGCAGCGTCTCCGATCGGCTCGAGTTCCTCATCTGGCACGAGACCTACCACCTCGGGCAGGGCGCGCTCTATCGGCGCGCGGCGGGGTTGGAGAGTCCGATCGGCTGACCCCGCCCCGGTGCGCATCCCGGTCGCAAGGAGCTCACGCGAGCCGTTGGTACGCACCGCGAAAGTAGACGAGCGGCCGTTCGTCGCCGAGCGCGAGTGCCTCGATCTCCCCCACCACCAGCGTGTGGTCGCCTGTCGCCACGCGATCGACGATGCGGCAGACCAGTTGCGCCAGGGCCCCGCGGATCACCCGTTCGCTCGCGAGCCCTTCGAAGGGATCGCCGAAGCCCTCGACGGGTCGGCCGGCGAAGCGCTCCGAGAGCGTCTCCTGCCCCGCAGCGAGCACGCTCACGCCGAACCGCTCGACGCTCGCGAGGAGCGCATGGGCGGTGGCTCGCTCGTCGATCGCGACGCCGATCAGGGGCGGCGCGAGCGAGAGTGACAGGAACGCACTCACGGTGATGCCGTGCACGTCGTCGCCGTGGCGCATGGTGACCACCGTGACGCCGCTCGCAAAGCGGCCGAGGGCGTGGCGGAAGGCGAGGGCGTCGATGCTCATGAGAGGGGGCGGTACGCCCGGAAACGGCGTGCTGCACCCACAGCCTGACACGAAGCGGCCGCTCGTGGTGTACCCCGGCACGGTGCGGGAGGCCGTCTCCTCTACGCGGCCAGACGCTCGCCGGCGCCGAGCCTCGCTGTGCGCACCGTCCGGCGCGAAGCGTATGGCACGCGTATGCTCCCCCACGACGGGGGACCTCGATGGCGACAATCCACCTCCTCGGGACGGGCGCGGCCCTGAGCGACGCCCACCGGACCACCACGATGCTGGCGTTCGAAGCGAACGGCGAGGTGCTCCTGGTCGATTGCGGTGGCGACGTCGTCCAGCGCCTCTTGGCACACGGCATCGAGCTAGAGGCGCTGCGCGCGCTGATCGTGACGCACGAGCACGCCGATCACGTGAGTGGCTTTCCGCTCCTGATGGAGCGCCTCTGGCTCGCGGGACGGCGTGAGCCGCTCCAGGTGATCGGTATCGCGCCGGCGATCGCGCAGGCGCGGCGCTCACACGACGCGTTCGACACGTCGTCGTGGCCCGACTACCCCGGTGCCGAATACGTGGAGGTGGAGCACGCGCCGGGGGCGACGGTCTACGAGCAGGGGCCGTGGCGCGTGCTCGGGACCCCGGGCGTCCACTCCGTTCCCTGCATCGGCCTCCGCGTCGAGCACCGCGACGGTAGCGGTGTGGTCGCCTATTCGGGCGACACGGCGTTCACCGAATCGATGGTCGAGCTCGCTCGTGGCGCCGACCTGCTCGTGCACGAGGCAGGCGAGGATGACGCCATGCATACGCTCCCGCACGAGGCAGCGCGGGTCGCCGCGCTGGCGGGTGTGCGCCGGCTGGTCCTCGTGCACCTCCCGCCGAGCCTCACGAAGGACGAGGCGCGCCTCGAGCGAGCGCGCGCCGTCTTCCCGAGCGTGATCCTGGGAGAGGATGGCGCGACCTTCGAGGTGTGAGGGGAAGGGCGAGAGCCGTTCGACGGAACGTATCGCCTTCTCCGACGTCGCCTGTTGGTATCGTGCTGGACGAGCGCACCCCCGACACGATCGAGGGCCACCCAGCGCGAGGTCCGCAGCGGCGTCCGCTGCACGTCCTTCGGAGGCCGCATGCATCGACGAGGCAGCACCGGGCGCCGCGCACGCTTCGCGTTGGGGCTCGCTTGGCTGGCGCTCGCCGCCATCGCGCTGGCCGACGTCCGAACGCCGCTCGGCTTCTCGCACGGAACCTTCTACCTGCTGGCGCTCGTGATCGCTGCGGCGAGCGGACACCGTCGCGCCCTGTTCCCCATCACCCTAGCGGCGAGCGGCCTCACGCTCATGGGACTCGTGACGTCCCCCGCGGCGCCCGACGCCTTCCCGATCGGCTACGTGCTCGGCAACCGCTTGGTGTCGATCGTGATGATCCTGGTCGCGGGCGTGCTCCTGCACCGCCAGATCGGGGCGCTCGACGCCGTGCGTACGGGCCGAGACGAACTCGAGCAAGCGAACGAGGCGCTCGCGCGGAGTACCCGGCTCGTCGCCATCGCCGGAGCGACGGCCCGCATCGACGGCTGGTCGGTCGATCTGCTGCGGCAGGAGGTGACGTGGTCGGACGTGGTCGCCGAGATCCACGGCACCCCGCACGGGCACCGCCCGACGATCGAGGAAGCGATCGGCTTCTACCACCCCGACGATCAGCCCACGATCTCGGCTGCGTTCAGCGCCTGCGCGGAGGCGGGGGCACCCTTCGACGTCGAGCTCCGGTTGCGACCGGAGTCGCACGAGGGTGACGTCTGGGTGCGCGCTACGGGTCGCGCCGTTCGCGACGCCGACGGGTCGGTGGTTACCGTCGAGGGGGCCTTCCAGGACGTCAGCGACCGGAAGGCCATCGAGGCCGCCGCCAGGGAGCGAGACCGGCACGCGCACGAGCTCGCCAATCGGCTCGCCCAGACGCTCGAGAGCATCAGCGATGCGTTCTTCACCCTGGATCGCTCGTGGCGCTTCACGTACATCAATCCCCAGGGCGAGCGCCTGGTCCAGCGCTCGAAAGAGGAGTTGATCGGCGTCAGCGTCTGGGAGGCGTTTCCCGACGTCGTTGGGTCGCCGTTCGAGGCGAACTACCGCGGCGCCGTCGACACGGGCCGCGCGACGTCGTTCGAAGCGTACTTCGCGCCGCTCGAGACGTGGTTCGAGGTGCGCGCCTTTCCGAACCGGGACGGGCTCGCCGTCTACTTCCAGGACGTCACCCTGCGTCGTGCGGATCAGGAGCACCTCCGGCTCCTCGGCGTGGCCGTCGAGCGCCTGAACGACATCGTCGTCATCACCGAAGGTGAGGCGCTCGGCCCCGACGGGAGGCCGCGCGTGGTCTACGTGAACGAGGCGTTCGAGCGGATCACCGGCTACGCACCCGAGGAGCTCCTCGAACACCCGCGACTCCTGCACGGTCCCGATACGGACCAGGCCGAAATCGACCGGATCAGCGCAGCCCTCGAGGCGTGGCAGCCGGTGCGGGCCGAGCTCGTCAAGTACGGCAAGGATGGACGCGCGATACGGCTGGAGATCGACGTCGTTCCCATCGCGAACGCCGAGGGCCGCTACACGCATGTCGTGGCCGTCGAGCGGGACGTGAGCGAGCGACACGCGCTCGAGGAGCAGGTGCGGCGCGCCCAGCGCCTCGACAGCGTCGGGCAGCTCACGGGCGGCGTCGCCCACGACTTCAACAACCTGCTCACCGTGATCGGCGGCAACGCGGAGGTACTCGTGGAGCAACTCGACGAGGCACCCGGACAGCTGCGCCTCGCAACGATGATCTCCGAGGCGGCTGCGCGCGGCGCAGAACTCACTCGTGCCCTTCTCGCCTTCGCTCGGCAGCAGCCACTAGAGCCGCACGCGACCGACGTAGCGGGGCTCGTCGAGGGACTCCAGACGCTCTTCGAGCGCACCCTCGGCGAAGACGTCGAGATCCGGATCGACACGGGCGAGGCCGACGTCTGGCCCACGTTCATCGATCCGCATCAGCTCGAGAACAGTCTGCTCAACCTCGTGCTCAACGCGCGCGATGCGATGCCGACCGGAGGGCGGCTCACGATCGAGCTCGACAACGTCGTCCTCGACGAGGTGTACGCAGCCCGGAACGACGACGTCGCAGCCGGGGAGTACGTCATGGTCGCAGTCTCGGACACCGGCACCGGGATCGCGCCAGTCGCGCTCGGCCGCGTATTCGAGCCGTTCTACACGACCAAGGCCTTCGGTTCCGGGACGGGGCTCGGACTCCCCATGGTCCACGGCTTCATCAAGCAGTCGCGCGGGCACGTATCCGTCTATTCGGAGGTAGGTGAAGGGACCACCGTCCGCCTCTACCTCCCTCGCTACGACGGGAGCACGACGTCACGCGACGACGCCGCCGGTCCCGCCGACGGACGCGTCGCGACGATCGGTGGACGCGAAACGATCCTCGTCGTCGAGGACGACCCTGCCGTGCGCTCCTTCGCGGTGGACCAACTCCGCGCACTCGGGTACGACGTCATCGAGGCGACGGGCGGCGCGGCGGCGCTCGCGCTCCTCGAGGACCGCCCCGACGTCGACCTGCTCTTCACCGACGTGGTCATGCCCGGGGGCATGAGCGGCAAGCAGCTCGCCGACGAGGCCGTGGCGTCGCGCCCGGCGCTGCGCGTGCTCTTCACGAGCGGCTATACGGAAGACGCGATCGTCCATCATGGGCGACTCGATCCGGGCGTCGACCTGCTCACCAAGCCCTACCGGCGAGACGACCTCGCGCGACGCGTGCGCGAGGTCCTCGATACCGACGCGTCACCTCCGTGACCGATCAGTCGCTCGCGACGGCCTCGGCGCGGCTGCGCGCGCGCGTGAAGAGCGCATTGTAGTCGCGCGGGGCACGCGCTTCCCAGCCCCGCTTGTGCCAGGCGTATCCGGCCACGAGCGGGAACGTGACGGTCAACTCGCCGTAGACCATCTGCTCCCAGGCGGTGTCGACCTTCCCCCAACTCGACGCCTCCTTGAGGGTCGAGCCGGAGAGGGCGCCGTCGCGCTCGTCGGCGACCGTGAGCTGCACTGCGTACATGTGCATCTCGGCCTCGTGGCCGAGGAATTCGGCCGACACGACGATGTCTTGCACGAAGTTCTTCGGCACGCCGCCGCCGAGCATCAGAATGCCGGTGCGACCCTGGTGGACCTTGATCTCGGTGAGCTCGCGGAAGTCCTTGACGGAGTCGATGGCCACGTGCGCGTCGGGGTGGTGGACCTGGTGGTGCACGAGTCCGAACCCGGCGGAGCAGTCGCTGAAGGCCGGCACGAAGATCGGGACGCCCTTGTCGTAGGCGCGCCGCACGATGCTCTCGGCGCCGAGATCCTTCGCCTCGAGGTACTTCGCCATCTCGATGATGAACTCGCGGCTCGAGTAGGCGCCCGGTTCGAGGCCCTCGGCAATCTCGCGGATGGTGTCGTCGCAGGCGCGGAGCGACTCCTCGTCGATGTAGGTGTCGTAGATGCGGTCGATCATGAGCTCACGCAGGGCGTTGTCGTCCATGAACTTGTCGCCCTGAAAGTGCCGGTAGCCGAGTGCCTCGAAGAAGTCCTGGTCGACGATGTTCGCGCCGGTCGAGACGATGGCGTCGATCATGTTCGCGTCGATGAGATCGAGGATGATCTGCTTCTGCCCGGCGGAGACAACCGAACCGGCAAGCGTGAGGATCACGCCCGCGCTCTCGTCGCGCACCATCATGTCGACGATGCGGCCCGCGCGCGCGAGGTCCCGCGCGGAGAACGCGGTCTTGCCCATCATGTCGACGAGCGCGACCACATCGACGCGCTTGATGTCGAGATGCTCGACGGGGGTCTGGAGATGCTGCTGCTTCTGCTGGCGATCGATCATGGTGGTGCCTCCAACGTGGCGTCACGTCGGACGGCGTGGCGGGAAGAGTCCGCACCACGGCGCCCCGGTTGCTGCCGGACTCGTCCGGCGGTGGCTGGAGCCCTACGACCCGACGCGAGGGGTCGCCATCGGAGCTCCCCGTGGCATCCTCAGGATGGGGGTTCGCGGGCGGCTTGTCAACGGGCGGCGCGACGCTCCGAGCGCGATCACACCCGCACGCGGACCCCAGCGGACGCCGACACGTCCGGCAATCGCACCGTGGCGGTGGCGCCGGCGCCGGCTGTCGACGCGAGGGTGATCGTGCCGTCGAGACCCTCGACCACGTGGCGCACGATCGCCAGCCCCAACCCGGTGCCCTCGCCCACGGGCCGGGTGGTGAAGTACGGTTCGAAGACGCGCTCGAGGTGCTCCGGGGTGATGCCGGGTCCGTCGTCGCGTACCTCGATCACCACCTCGTGCCGGTCACGATCGCGAGCGACACGCACTGAGATGGTGCCGGCGGTCCCTTGGAGCGCACGCGCCGCGTTGGTGCAGAGGTTCATCACCACCTGGTGGAGCTCGGTCGGTTCGGCGATCACGGGTGCCGCATCGGTCTCGAGCTCGAGCCGCACGCGGATCCGCGACGACAGACCGCTGTCGAGCAGACCGATCACCTCGTGTACGATCGGCACGACGTCGAGCGCCCCCCGCTCGATCGGGGCGTCGTTCGCGAACGAGAGTATGCGACCCGCCAACCCCTGCGCGCGCTCGGCAGCGGCGAGCACCAGGTCGAGCTGGGCACGCTGACGGCTCCCTGCGACGGCGCCGTCGCGCGCGCCCTCGCCCGCTGCGAGCATCGGGACCAGCAGGTTGTTGAGGTCGTGGGCGACGCCGCTGGCGAGCGCGCCGAGGGTACGCGCCTTGGCGGTGCGCACCAGCTCGCGTTCGAGCGCCTCGCGCGAACGGAGCGCCTCCTCGAGGCGTCCGTTCGACGACCGCAGGTCGACGATGCTCCGCGACATGCCGTCGAGCACGTGCGCCACCGCCACTGCCAGGAGGACGCTCAAGAAGATCACGCTACCGGCGGACGCCGACCACGACGCGATGTCGTAGCCGGGACCGGGGACGGCCGGGTTCCACGCCACGCCGGGCGCCAGCAGCACACCCGCAAACACGACACCGACGACCGTAACGGCGCCGACGCCGGCGATCGCCCCGCGGCGACCGAAGAAGACGGCGGAGAGTACCGGTAGCGCCAGCAGCCAGGCGACGCCCGCGCCGCTCGGCCCGACGATCCACAGCAGCGCGACGGTGAAAACGAACCACATCGACGCGAACGCCAGCGCCCGAACCTCGAAGGAGAGCCCCTTCGCCAGCGCGAGTACCACCACCACGCCCCACATGAGGGTGTTGAAGGCGATGAGCGTGACGAGCCCCTCGCCCGCGGCGGCGAGCGTGCCGGGGATGTAGGCGACCGCGGCAGCCACCGCCGTCGTGTTCAGGACGCTCTGAAGCACGCGTATGCGCCAGCTGGCGAGGTTCATGGTGATCGCAACGGCCCGGCCCCAAGAAGCGTTCGCACCTGCGGGCGTTCGCGGGAGTGATCACAGACGTGGTCGTGCACTACGACGGTCACGTCGGGCATGTGTGGTTCCCCTCCGGCCGCGCGGCCGGCGATCGGTCGCGTACCACACGGTATGCGAAGCGGACCCACGGCGCAATGAATGTGCCCATGGCCGGGATGAGCCGCTGCGACTCCAGAGGAGCCCCTACTCCAGGTACGTGTACCCGACCAGCTCCGCGTCGTAGAGCTCGGCGAGTTCGCGCTTCTCGTCGGCCGAGAGGACGATGCCCGCCGCCTCGCTCTCGCGGATCTCCTCCTGGAGCCAGCCGTGAAGGGTCTCGAACTCGTAGCCCATGTTCTGGATCACCCGGCGCGCCTTCTGCCCGTTCACGAGCAGCTCCACGCGCCACGAGGACCCGTCGAGCCGTACGTGCGCCTCGTTCACGCGCCCGAAGAGGTTGTGGGTGTTCGCGAGCACGTCCTGGTAGGCGCCGGTGAGAAAGGCGCCGAGGTAGTACGGTTGCCCCCGCACGAGGTCGTGCACGGGGAGCGTGTTGCGCACGTCGCGCAGGTCGATGAACTTCTCGATCTTCCCGTCGGAGTCGCAGCTGATGTCGACGAGCGTGGCGAGGCGTCCGGGACGCTCACCGAGGCGCGTGAGCGGCACGATCGGAAAGAGCTGCTGGATCGCCCAGTGATCGGGCATACCCTGGAAGAGGCTGAAGTTGCAGACGTACTTGTCGGCGAGCCGTCGCGGCAGCGCCTCGAGCTCCTCGGGAACGTAGTCGACGTGCTCGATCACACGCGCGATCTTGATGAGCACGCGTTGGAAGAGCTGTTCCACGTGCGCGCGCTCGAGCAGCGTGAGGTAGCCGAGGTCGAAGAGACTGTGCATCGTCTCCTTGTTGGAGACCGCCTCGTTGTAGACCTCGCGGTAGGTCTTGATCGATACGTCGCGGAGCAGCTGCTCCATGTCGCGTACGAGGGCGTGCACTTCGCCCTCGAGCGACGGGAGCTCGAGCGGCGTGCGCGTGGGGCCGATGGCGTCGATGACGCTCAGGACGAGCACCGCGTGGTGGGCGGTGAGCGCCCGGCCCGACTCCGTCACGATCACCGGGTGCTGGGCGTCGCCGTCGTCGCAGACCTCCTTCACGGTGTACACGACCGTGTCGGCGTATTCGGAGATGCCGTAGTTGGCCGACGCCTCGAACGTCGTCTTGGAGCCGTCGTAGTCGACTGCGAGGCCCCCGCCCACGTTGAGGAACCGGACCTCGGCGCCCATGGCACGGACGTCGACGTAGACCTGCGCGGCCTCGCGCACCGCCACCTTGATCTTGCGCACGTCGGTGAGCTGCGAACCGACGTGACAGTGGATCATCTGCAGCGAGCCGAGCATCCCCTCCTCGCGCAGACGGGCGACGGCGTCGATGAGCTCGGTCGAGGTGAGGCCGAACTTGGCGTCGTCGCCGCCGGACGCCTCCCACTGCCCCGCTCCCTTGGCGTGGAGCTTGTAGCGGATGCCGATCGTGGGCACCACGCCCATCTCTCGGCTCACGCGCAGGACGCGCTCGAGCTCACTGTGCTTCTCGAGCGTGATCACCACCTGCTTGCCGAGCTTCCGACCCCAGAGCGCGAGGCGCACGAAGTCGTCGTCCTTGAAGCCGTTGCAGCAGATGAGCGCTTCGGGGTGGGTGTCCTGCACCAGGATGAGGGCGAGCTCCGCCTTCGAGCCGGCTTCGAGTCCGGTCTTGTAGCGGGCGCCGTACTCAGCGATGGTCTCGATGACCATGCGACGCTGGTTGACCTTCACCGGGTAGACGCCCTGGTAGTGCGCGCCGTACCCCGCCTCCTCCATGCTCGCTGCGAAGGCGCCGTTGATGCGGTCGAGCCGGTCCTCGATGATCTGCGGGAACCTGACGATCATCGGCACCTGGTGACCACGCTCGCGCAACGCACCCACGATCTCGGCGATCGACGCACCGTGCTCGGGGGCGGATCGGAGCGTGACCTCCATGTCGCCGCGCGCGCCGACGCGGAAGTAGCCACTCGCCCATGCCGGGATGCTGTAGAGCTCCTCGGCGTCGGTGATGGAGAAGTGCGTATCGAGTGCGGCCTGGGCCACCTGGTGGACCTCCGGAGGTGCGTCCGCTCGCTCGAGGCGGCGGGCGATTCGCGACGAACACGGTATCAGGTACGGCGGTGCGCGTCGGTACGGAACCTCGTCGCGAGCACCGCGAGTGCTACCATCGATCCGCCCCGACGACCGGGCGTTCTGGGCCCCCGCCCGGCGCGATCCCGGCCGCGGCCAGGAGCCGCCCATGCTCGACCTCGACCATCCCACGCCCCTCGACCTCGGTTTCCGCATGCCGGCCGAATGGAACCCTCACGCCGCCACCTGGACGAGCTGGCCGAGCGACGACGGTCTCTGGGAGGGTGAACTCGAGCGCGTGCGCGAGGAGTTCGCCGGGCTCGTGACGCTGCTCTGCACCGCCGAAGACGTTGTGGTGAACGTGCAAGACGACGAAGCCGAACGCGACGCCCGCGCGCGCCTCGCCGGCGCCCTCAGGCACCGCATCCGCTACCACCGCGTGGCGCTCGACGACGCGTGGTTCCGCGACAACGGCCCGATCTTCGTGGTCAACGGCTACGGCCGCGTGGCGCTCACCGATTGGCGCTTCAACGCCTGGGGCGGCAAGTACGAGTACGCTCAAGACACGCTCGCGCCCGAGGCGGTGGCGAGCACGCTCGACATGCGGCGATTCGCGTTCCCGTACGTGATGGAGGGGGGCGCGATCGAGGTGAACGACGAGGGCGTACTCATCACCACGCGCTCGTGTCTGCTGACCCCCACGCGCAATCCCGATCTCGCCCAGGAGGAGGTCGAGGCGCTCCTGCGTGCCGGTCTCGGTGTCCGGAACGTCGTTTGGCTCGAGGGCGGCCTCGCAGGCGACCACACCGACGGTCACGTCGACACGATCGTGCGCTTCAGCGACGACCGCACCATCGTCTGCGCCGTGGAGGACGACCCCGACGACGTGAACCACGCCGCCACGCAGCGCAACCTCGCCGACCTGCGCGCGCTGCGCACCGTCGATGAGGAGCCCTTCAGCGTGATCGAGCTGCCGCTCCCGCAGCGTCGCCTCGAACTCGACGGCCGGCGCCTGCCGGCGACGTACGCCAATTTCTACGTCGCCAACGACCTCGTGGTCGTACCGACCTACGGCGACCCGAACGATGAGGTCGCGCTCGAGATCCTGCGCCCACTCTTCCCAGGGCGTCGCGTGGTCGGTTCTCCGGCGAGCGCGCTCATCACCGGCGGCGGCGCCTTCCACTGCGTCACGCAGCAGCAACCCGAGGGGGAGATCGAGCATGCCTGACTCGAGCCAGAAGCCGGCGAGCACGCTCCGCCTGGGCCTGATCCAGATGGCCTGCAGCGACGACCGCGATGCCAACGTCGCGAGGGCCGAGGTGCTGGTGCGCGAGGCAGCCGCCGGCGGTGCGCGGCTCGTGCTGCTGCCGGAGCTCTTCGAGTACCTCTACTGGCCGCAGGTGGAGCTCGAGGCGTACTTCGAATTGGCGAACCCGGCAGAAAACCACCCCTTCCTGCCGCGCTTCGAAGCACTCGCACGCGAGCTGGGCGTGGTGCTGCCGATCTCGTTCTTCGAGCGCGCCGGACCCGCGCACTTCAACAGCCTCGCGATGATCGACGCGGACGGCACGCGTCTGGGTGTCTATCGCAAGAGCCACATCCCCGACGGCCCCGGCTACGAGGAGAAGTACTACTTCAATCCCGGTGACACCGGCTTCCGCGCGTGGCCGACGCAGGTCGGCACCATCGGCGTGGGCATCTGCTGGGATCAGTGGTTCCCCGAGTGCGCGCGCGCCATGACGCTGCGTGGCGCCGAGGTCCTCCTCTATCCCACCGCGATCGGCAGCGAGCCGGCAGACGCCGACGGATCGGGGGGGCTCGACACGCGCGACATGTGGCAGCGCGCGATGGTCGGGCATGCGGTGTCGAACTCGTGCTTCGTGGCGGCATCGAACCGCGTGGGGCGCGAGGGCCTGGCGACGTTCTATGGTTCGAGCTTCGTGGCCGATCCGATGGGCGAGAAGCTCGCGGAAGCCGATCGCATGGACGAGACGATCGTCTATGCCGACCTCGACCTCGCATCGGCGCGGCGCTTCCGCGCCGGCTTCGGCTTCTTCCGCGATCGCCGCCCCGACCTCTACCGGTCGCTGCTGACGCTCGATGGCCGGGAGGGCTGAGCCGCCGAAGGGACGCCAGCCGGGAGGGACCAGCCTCCCCCGGCACGCTCCAACACTGCCGCGAGCGCTCGTCATGCCGAGAATGCTAGCGCACGTTATACGAAGGCATCTCCCCCTGGGAGAGCGGCGTGACGCTGCCGTCGAGACCGAACCGGGTGACCGTACCGACGCCGTCGGGACCGAGGACCGAGAAGACGAGCGCGTCGCTCGCCGGCGACCAGACCCTGTGCGACCGCGCGTATTGGTCGAAGAACGGGAGGAACTGCTCAACGAAGGACCGCGTCGGCTCGAAGATCGCGATCTCCTCCGACAGGCCGGTGAAGACGTCGACCACCTTGAGCGCCAGGCGCGGGAGGTCGCGCTCCTGCACGAGCGAGAGCACGCGCCTCTCGGGCCCGAGTCCGGGACCACCCCAATCGAGCGTCAGGTAGGCGATCGACCCACCATCAGGCGCCCAGAAGTAGGCGAGCGAACCCCCCTCGACCAACACGACGAGGTCGCCGCTGTCGGCGTAGAGCAGCGCAAGGGAGCCGAAGCCGTTCGGCTCCCCACGTTGGATCGCGAGGACGTCGAGGTGCGGGTGCCACGCGATCGCGGCCTGCCCGGCGTGCGGGAGCTCCCGTTTGATCACGTCGGGACCCGGCTCCGGCGCGAAGGCGCGCGCTTCCGTCATCACCACGCGCCGAGTGTCGCCCATCGTCCGCGTGGCGTAGGCCACGAAGCGCTCCCCCGCGGAGAGCGCCGGGGTCTGGAAGACGCCGGGGTCGGGGAACGGGTACGTCACGTCGAAGCCGGCCAGGGCCGTGAAGCCCACCAGTGGCGCCACGCCGAGCACGTCGCGATGGACGAGCAGGCGCTCGCCGGCGCCGTCCCACGACCAGAAGAAGGGGTTCCCGCGCGAGAAGAGCGTGCTTCCGCCCCCGTCGGCGTCGGCGAGGTACAACGCGAGTCCGTCGACGTCGACCGCGAGGATGGCGAGTCGATCCCCTGCCGGCGACCACGAGACGTAGATGGGGGCGTCGCTTCGGCTGCCGTAGACGCTGACGGCTGGCGCCGCGAGAACGCGACCGCTCGGCGAGCCTGCCGACGCGTGGGCGGGACGGAGGGCGACGACGTCGACGCTGGCTCGGCCGCTCGTGAGCGACGTGTAGGCAACACGGTCGCCGTCGGGCGACCAGGAGGGGAATGACGCCTGCATCGCCCCCTGGGCCAGGGGCGTGACGAGACCCGAGGCGCCGTCGACGATCGCGGGCATGCCATCGGGAAGAACGAAGGCGATCTCAGCGGCCATCGACGGCGCGAGCACGCCCGCGCGCGGTAGCGGCTGCCCCACCGCCGAGGCCACGAGGAGCGCGGCGATCGGGAGCGCGATCGGGAGGAGCGCGAGGCGCAGCATGGTGCAGCGTAGTCCCGCCCCGGTCGGGCGAGGAGGTGCGGCGTCACGTTCGCGGGCCGTGCGGCTCAGCTCGGGCTAGCGGCCGCCGTGCGAGCGCCGCTCGGCCGCGGCGGCCTTCTCGGCGAACTCGCGCGCGAAGATCTTGATGTCGGCCATGAGGCCGTCGTTCTTGGTCGCCGAGCGGTAGGTGTCGGCGAGTGAGAGGAGCGTTTGGTAGACGAAGTCGTTCATGTCGTCGACGGACATCTCACGCGTCCAGAGGTCGATTCGCAAGGCGTTTCGGTGTTCAGGATCCCAGAGCGCGAGGAGCATCGCGTCGGCCCGCTGTCGGCCCGGCTCGGGAGCGTCGTCTGCCTCCCACTCGATCGCCGTGACGCCGTCGTCGCCGGTGGTCACGTCGACTCGGATCTGCGAGGTCTGTGTGCCGTCTGCCATGCCGCATCCTATCCCCGCTCCCGCGTGCGGGGATCGCTCACGACTCGCGATCCGCTCACCGGGGTCGCGCACGTGCTGCACGACGAGCTGTGCATGTGCCGTGGTGCGCGTCACAGAGCCGAGTTAGACTCCTCTTGGCTCGAAAGGAGAACTTCCATGCGTCCTATCGTGACCCTCGGGCTCGTACTCGTGATTGCCGGTGCCTTGGCGATGATCCTGCAGCTCGCCGGCGTCTTCAACGAATCGGCAGGCATCGATCTGGGAGTTGCCGCGATCGAGATCGAGCGCGAACGCAATCTCCCCTGGCTGCCGTGGGTGGCGGGCACCGCGATCCTCGTGGGCGCCGTGCTGATGATCTCCGGCCGCCGCGCCTGAGTGCCCACGACGCACCACGAGAGGTGATCTCCGTCATGCACCACGCCCACACACCGACCCTCCCGTCGTGAACGGCCCGACGTGAAGGGCCTGATCCTCGCCGCTGGTCTCGGCACGCGCCTGCGACCGATCACGAGCTTGCGTCCGAAGCCGACGATCAGCGTCGCCAACAGACCCCTGATCCACTACGCGCTCGACGACCTCATCGACGCCGGCGTGACCGACATAGGCATCGTGGTCTCGTACGACACCATCGACCATCTCAAGGAGGCGGTGGAGGGGTACCGCGGGGCGAACTACACGTTCGTGCTGCAGGCCCCCCCGAAGGGGCTCGCGCACGCGGTGGAGGTCTCGCGCGATTTCCTCGCCGACGATTCCTTCGTGATGTACCTCGGCGACAACCTCTTCGAACAGGGCATCGGCGCGTTCATCGACGCCTTCGATCCCGCCGCGGGGGTGAACGCCGTGATGGCGCTCATCCGCGTCGACGATCCGCGCGCATTCGGCGTCGCGGTCGTCGAGGACGGGCGCATCACGCGCCTCGTCGAGAAGCCGCCCGATCCACCCTCGGACTTGGCGGTGGCGGGCGTGTACGTTTTCGACAAGACCGTCCACGACGCCATCGACGGCTTGGAGCCCGGCGCGAAGGGCGAGTACCAGATCACCGATGCGATCGCGCGCATGATCGAGCGCGGCCTCGTGGTCGCACCCGTCGAGGTGACGGGCTGGTGGAAGGACACCGGCACCGCGGACGACATCCTCGACGCCAACCGGCTCGAACTCCTCTCGATGGCCCGCAACGTGGAGGGGACGGTCGAGGAGAGTCGCATCGTGGGTGACGTGGTGGTCCAAGCGGGGGCCACGGTGCGCCGCTCGACCGTATTCGGGCCCGCGATCATCGGTAGAGGTGCCGTGGTGGAGGACTCCTACGTAGGCCCGTTCACGAGCCTCGGCGCCGGGTCGCGGCTTTCGAACGCCGAGATCGAGTACGCGGTGGTGGGGGCGGACTCGGTCATTCGTGACGTTCGCGCCCGGATCCACGCCAGCCTCATCGGCGAGAACGTGGTGATCGAGGGCGCCTCGGGCCGCCCCGACGCCCACCGCCTCGTGGTCGGCGACCAGAGCCAGATCGACCTGCACCAGTAGCGCCTCGCGAGAGGCGAGCCGCGAGCCGCGAGCCGAGCCGCGAGCACCATGCCTGCTTCGATCAGCGCGCCGACCTCCGGGTCGGCGCGCTTCGCGTCGAGCATCGCGTCGGCCCGTTCAGGTTCTTTCACAGCGTGCTCTCGTGTACACGGAAGTTTGGACGTATGGCACGTTTCAGGAGAACGTGATGCATGTTCTTGCGTCTAATCGGTTCGTTAGGCGGTTAACACGTGCACGTTCGGCCACCTAAGGCTTGACAGCGCGCATCGCCATGCATACGCTGTGCGCCTGCCGCTCGTCGAGCGGTCACCCCTTAGGAGGTCGATCGAATGCGTTCCCCCAAGGTCATCCCGACCCTGCTGCTCACGCTCATGAGTGGTCTTGCGGTTGCCCAGGGTGAGAGCGTGGCCGAACTGGCGTACGCGCTCGACACCTTCGCGTTGCTCATGTGCGCCGTGCTCGTGATCCACATGAAGCCGGGCTTCGCCCTCCTCGAGGCCGGCCTGCACGGCTCGAAGAACGTCATCAACATCTTCATGAAGAACTACGCGACGTTCGCGATCGCCGGCATCGCCTTCTGGGCGGTCGGGTTCTCGATCATGTACGGGAGCAGCCTCTTCATCAGCGGCTACGAAGCCGACCTCTACCCCGGCGCGGCCGACTTCTTCTTCCAGATGGTCTTCGCCGCCACCGCCGCCACCATCGTCTCCGGTGCCATCGGTGGTCGCATGAAGTTCGGTGCCTATCTCGTGTTCGCCGTCGTCATGACCGCCGTCATCTATCCCTTCCTCGGCTCCTGGCACTGGGGCGGCGGCTGGCTCGAAGCCTTGGGTTTCTACGACTTTGCGGGCTCATCGGTGGTACATGCCGTCGGCGGTTTCGCCGCGCTCGGCGGCGTCCTCGCCGTGGGGCCGCGACTCGGCCGCTACATCGGCGGCAGGGTCAAGGCGATGCCTGGACACAACATGCCGCTCGCAGGCCTCGGCGTCTTCCTCCTCTGGATCGGCTGGTTCGGCTTCAACGGGGGCTCGCAGCTCGCGTTCAGCTCCGTGGCCGACGCTCAGGCGATCGCCACCGTGTTCCTCAACACCAATTTCGCCGCCGCCGCCGGGGCCGCAGCCGCACTCTTGCTCTCGTGGGGTGTCTATCGTAAGCCCGACTTCTCTATGACCCTCAACGGTGTGATCGCCGGCCTCGTATCGATCACCGCCGGCCCCGACGTGATCAACGGCATTTGGGCCATCGTCGCCGGCGCCATCGGCGGTGTCCTCGTCTTCGGCTCGATCCTGCTGCTCGATCGGCTGAAGATCGACGATCCCGTCGGCGCGATCTCGGCGCACGGCACGGCCGGCATCTGGGGGACGATCGCGGTCGGTGTCTTCGGCGGCGCCAACATCGGCGTCCAGGTGATCGGCACCCTCGCCTACTCCCTCGCCGCATTCGCCGGCTCGTACGCCCTCTTCATGGCCCTCAAGGCCACGATCGGCCTCCGGGTCGACGCGAAGGAAGAGGTCACGGGGCTCGACGTCGCCGAGCACGGCGCGGCGGGCTACCTGAACGCCGATTCGCTCAACGACCCCGTCCTCGTGGGCGCGGGCGACTGAGGCAGGAGCCCCATGAAGCTGATCACCGCCATCATCCGACCAGAACGTCTCCCCGCCGTGAAGGAGAGCCTCTTCAAGGCCGGCGT
>JACCWH010000235.1 GCA_013697735.1 Trueperaceae bacterium
GGCCGGCTGCAGGCGGGGGAACAGGGGCGAACCCTTGGGGACGGGCACGCCGCCGGGGTAGCCACCCCAGTGCGCCGCAGCGGGTAGGCGCTGCTCGTCGGGACGGCCGGGCAGACCGAGGCGCTGCCACAGCTCGGCACAGGCCGCCGGCATGGCCGGGCTGGCCAGCACGGCGACGAGGCGCAGCACCTCCAGCGCCGCGCCCAGGACTGCGTCGACCGCCGGGCCCGGGTCGGCCTTCCACGGCGCGTTGGCCTCCAGGTAGGCGTTCGCCTCCCGAACCAGGCGCCAGGTGGCATCCAGCGCCTCGTGGGGGGCGAAGCGCGCCCAAGCGTCGGCCGCATCCCGGTAGGCGCTGGCCGCCACCTCCGCCAGGGGGCTGTCGGGTGAGGGGGCAGGACCGATGCCGCCGCACTTCTTGGCCACCACCGTCGCCACCCGGCTGAGCAGGTTGCCCAGGTTGTTGGCCAGGTCGGCGTTGTAGCGAGCGAGCATGCCCTCGTAGGAGAAGTCGCCGTCGGCCCCGAGGGGGATGTCGCGCAGGAAGTGGTACCGGTACCCGTCGACACCGAAGTCGGCGACGAGGTCGGCCGGGGCGATGTGGTTGAACGCCGTCTTGCTCATCTTCTCGCCGCTCACCAGCAGGTAGCCGTGCACCTGGATGCGCTGGGGCGGTTCCAGCCCGGCGGCCAGCAGCATCGCCGGCCAGTAGACGCAGTGAAAGCGCAGGATGTCCTTGCCGATGACGTGGTTGACCCCGGGCCACCACCGCTCGAAGCGATCGGCATCAACGCCGTAGCCGATGGCGGTGGCGTAGTTGACCAGGGCGTCGTACCAGACGTAGAAGACATGCGCTGGGTCCCACGGGACGGGGACCCCCCACGAGATCGACGTCCGGCTGATTGAGACATCGTCCAGGCCGGAGCGGATGACACCGAGGGCCTCGTTGCGCTTGGCTTCGGGGCGGATGGCGTCGGGGTGGGCGGCGAGCCAGTCGAGCAGGGGCTGTTGGAAACGGCTGAGGCGGAAGAAGTAGTTCTCCTCCTTGAACACCTCCACCGGGCGATGGTGGATGGGGCACAGCCCGTCGAGGAGGTCGCTCTCCACGTAGTAGGCCTCGCAGGCCACGCAGTAGAGCCCTTCGTAGCTGTCGCGCTCGATGTGGCCGTTGTCATAGATGGCTTGGAGCAGGGCGCCGACGGCGGCGGCGTGACGAGGCTCAGTGGTGCGGATGAAGTCGTCGTAGCTGATCTCGAGTTGTTCCCACGCCCGCTTGAAGCGCTCGCTGGTGCGGTCGGCCTGTTCGAGGGGGCTCACCCCGTTGGCCTCGGCCGCCCGGACGATCTTGAGTCCGTGCTCGTCGGTTCCGGTGAGGAAGAACACGTCGTCGCCCAACAGACGGTGCCAGCGACTGACCGCGTCACCCACGATGGTGGTGTAGGCGTGGCCGATGTGGGGCGCGTCGTTGACGTAGTAGATCGGCGTGGTGAGGTAGAAGGGCCGGGCCACAGCGACAATCTACCGGTGGGCCCCAGCTACCTCGGCGGCATTCTCCTCGTCGGGATCGACGACCTCGGCGATTGAGAGGTGGCGCTGGCGCCGTAGCTCCTCGACGCGGGCCAGCGGCCGCTCCAACGCTCGTCGCCTCGTGCCCGACAGCTCCCGGTAGGCCACCTCGACGCCCTCCACCGCCCGGCCCACCTTGTCGAGTCCGACGCAGAAGCGGTCCCACTGCTGCCCGAAGGCGCCCAACACCGACAAGATCTCGCCCGAGGTCTGTTCCACGGCGGCAGTGTCGACCGCCTGGCGCACGACCGCCAGCACGGCGAAGAGGCTGAGGGGTGAGCACAGCACCACCTTCTGGCGGAGGGCGACCTCCACCAGGTCGGGGTCGTGCTCGTGGACGAAGGCGTAGATGCTCTCGTTGGGGATGAAGGCCAGGACGTACTCGAGCGTGCCGTTGGCCGGATCGACGTAGTCGCGCCCACTCAGCTCTCTGATCCGGGCCCGTACGTCGCGCAGAAAGGCGCGGCGATGAGCCTGTCGCTCAGCATCGGTGCCAGCCTCGAGGCAGCGGGCGTAGTTGGCGACCGGGAACTTGGCGTCCATGTGCAGCGTCAGGCCCCGGGGCAGGAGGAACGAGAAGTCGGGAACGGTTCCCCCAGGCAGCACCCGTTGCTTGACGTAGCTGATGCCCTCCACCAGTCCGGCCAGACGCAGGACGTCGTCGGCCATGCGCTCACCCCACTGGCCCCTGGCCTTGGGGCTGGCCAGGACCTCGCGCAGGGCGGTGGCGGTACTGGTAAGGCTGGCGGTCTGGTCGACGGTGGCCCGGAGCTGGGCAGTGAGCTCGCCGTGCTGGCGACCCCGCTCGGCCTCGAGACGGGTCACCGTCTGCGTCAGGCGGGCCAGCTCCTCCGAAAGCGAACGGAGCTGACCGTCGATCATGCTCTGGGTGGCCCCCAGGCTTTGGCCGGCCACGGCCACGACCGTGTCGACCACGGCGGCGGCATCGGGCCCTGACCGCCTCCGGGCAACCGCCACCGCCAGAGCGGCGCCGGCCAAAGTGACGGCCAGGACAAGGAGGGCGAGCAACACCACGTCGAGGTCCATGGTCGGCAGTATGACGAGACCCTGAGACATCGAAGGGGACCACCGGCAGGTGACCTTCGGCGTCGACATTCGCTCCCTACCGTTGAACGGATCCATTCTGGGGTAATGTCCAATGCGTGTTCGACTCCCCGCCCGGAGACCTCGACCAGGAGCTGGCTCGGCGGTTGCGAGCGTCGGGTCTGCGGGTAACCGCGTCCCGCATGGCAGTGCTCGAAGCCGTGTGCCACCGGCCCCACAGCGATGCCGAGCACGTGGCCGATGTTGCCCGCCGCCGCATCGGCAGCTTGTCCACCCAGGCGGTCTACAACAACTTGCACGCACTCTCTCGCGCTGGCCTTCTGCGCCACATCGAGCCGGCGGGAAGCCCGGTGCGCTACGAGGCCAGGGTGGGCGACAACCACCACCACGTCGTGTGCCGGGTGTGCGCCACCACCGCCGACGTCGACTGCGCCGTCGGCCTGACTCCCTGCCTCGAGGCCTCCGAGACCCACGGCTTCGCCCTCGACGAGGCCGAGGTCACCTTCTGGGCACCTGCCCTTCCTGCCAAGTGCGCCAGCCAACTCCGATCAGCACCCCCTGACCAGCACCACCACCGAGAGGACAACCATGAGCGACCAGACCCCCGGCTCGACCCCCGATCACGGCGGAGGCGACTCCAGCGCCGACCCGCGTGTCCTGACCAACCGCCAGGGCCACGCCGTCTACGACAACCAGAACCAGCGCACGGTGGGCCCGCGGGGTCCGGCCACGCTCGAGAACTACCAGTTCCTGGAGAAGATCAGCCACTTCGACCGAGAGCGCATCCCCGAGCGGATCGTCCATGCCCGGGGCCTCACCACCTTCGGCTACTTCGAGGCGTCGGGGATGATCGGCGACGAGCCGGCCTCCACCTACACCCGGGCCAAGCTCTTCGCCGAGAAGGGCAAGCGCTGCGACGTGGCCGTGCGGTTCTCCACGGTCATCGGCGGGCGGGACTCCTCGGAGGCGGCTCGTGATCCTCGGGGCTTCGCCGTGAAGTTCTACACCGAGGACGGCAACTGGGACTTGGTGGGCAACAACCTGTCGATCTTCTTCATCCGCGACGCCATCAAGTTCCCCGACGTCATCCACGCCCTCAAGCCCGACCCGGTCACGTTCCGCCAGGAGCCGAACCGCATCTTCGACTTCATGAGCCAGACGCCGGAGTCGATGCACATGCTCACCCACCTGTTCAGCCCGCGCGGCATCCCCGCGAGCTATCGGCACATGCAGGGCTTCGGCGTCAACACCTACAAGATGGTGAACGCGACGGGCGAGACCGTGCTGGTGAAGTACCACTTCCACCCGCGCGAGGGCGTGGCGAGCCTGACGGCCGAGGAGGCCGCGATCGTCCAAGGCCAGGATCTCGGCTCGGCCTCGAAGGATCTCTACGAGGCGATCGAGCGCGGCGACCATCCGCAGTGGGACGTGTACGTCCAGATCATGGCGGATCACGAGCACCCCGAGCTCGACTGGGACCCGCTCGACGACACCAAGATCTGGCCGGAGGACGCCTTTCCCCTGCGCACGATCGGTGTCATGACGCTGAACCGGAACGTGCAGGACGTGCACGACGAGAACGAGCAGATCGCCATGGGGACGGGCGTGCTCGTCGACGGGCTCGACTTCTCCGACGACAAGATGCTCGTCGGCCGGACGTTCTCCTACTCCGACACGCAGCGCCACCGCGTGGGCGCGAACTACCTGCAGCTCCCCGTCAATCAGGCGAAGGGCGCGCGCGTGGCCACGAATCAGCGCGGCGGTCAAATGTCGTACGGCGTCGACCTCGCACCGGGCCAGAACCCGCACGTGAACTACGAACCGTCGACCCACGGCGGGTTGCGCGAAGCGAGCCCGAAGCCACCCACTGCGGCCCCAGTCATCACTGGGCCCCTCACGCGCAGCGTGCTGGAGCGCCGGAACGACTACGTGCAGGCGCGGGCGCGCTTCGAGACCATGCAGGTGTGGGAACGCGACGACCTCGTCGCGACCATGGCCGACATGCTCGGCCAATGCGAGCGCGACGTGCAGGAGCGCATGACCTGGCACCTGCTCCTGGTGCACGACGAGTACGGGACTCGCGTCGGGACGGCGATCGGCGTCGGTCCCGACGACGTCCGACACCTCGACCCCCTGCCCGGGCAGGTGCTCACCGACGATGACAGCGCTCGCCTCGGACGCCTCGGCGCCAACGGCGACACGATCGATCCCACGCGCTGGGGAACGCACACCGGCTCGGTCGAGAATCGGCGGGCCACCGCGGAGGAGGTGCTCGGCGGCGGCGGCACGGCCGCGGGCGCGACGCCGCCGGTCGAATGAACCTCGAACCGTGCGGAGGCGGTCGGGGGCCGCGCCGGATGCGTGGCGCCCCGATCAGGCGGGTTCCGACACCGAGTGCACTGCGGACCGCCCCTCGAGCTCGAGCGATGGCACGAAGAGCGTGACGATCGCCGCAGCGAGCACGATCCAGAAGAGCGCTGCGAAGACCGCGGCGAGTGCATCCGCGAAGGCGACGCGGACGGACGTCACCGCCGCCCCCTCGGCGGACTCGGCCACGACCGCGACGAGGCCGCGCAGCTCCTGTGCCAGCGCTCGTCGGGACGCGGGATCGTCCGGTACGGCGGTTGCTCGCTCGAGGAGGGTCGAGCGCAGCGGCGGCGGCAGCGGGCTGACGTCGAGTGCACGCTCGAACCCCGCGAGGTCGCCCACCAGCACGCGCTCGGCCAGCACATCGGCGGTAAGGGCGAAGAGGTTCCGAACGTCGTCGCCCACGCCGGCACCCCCCGTCCGGCTGAGTTCGCCGCCGACGACGGTCCCCGCGGAGGTAGAAAAGCCACCGGGGAAGGAGTCGGTGAGAGCACCGAAGGACGCGTTCAGGCTCGTCGCGAGCACCGTCCCCATGACCGCGGCGCCGACGGCGCCACCGATCTGTCGGAAGAATTGCGACGCGCTCGTCGCCTGACCCACGAAACGCGCATCGACGGCGTTCTGGATCGCGAGGGTGTAGAGCGGGAGTCCGGGTCCGACGCCCAGGCCGGCCACGAGCATGAACAGGGTCACCTGCCAGTAGGGCGTGTCGATGCTCATGGTCGAGAGGAGCCAGATCGCGACCAAGAACGTCGCCACCGCCACGAGCATGATCGGCTTGTACCGCCCGAGCCGCGACGCGATCTGCCCCGATACGATCGCGCCCGCCGCGGTACCCAACGAGAGCGGGATGAGGCTGAGACCGGCGCGCGTGGCGGAGACGCCGAGCACGTTGATCATGAAGAGCGGGAGGAAGATGATGGTCGACAAGAAGGCGGCGCCGAGGAGAAATCCGGCGAGGTTCGCGGTCGAGAAGACGCGATTGGAGAACAGCCTGAGGTCGAGCAGGGGACTCGCAGAGACCAGCGAGCGCCACACGAAGAGGGTTCCGAACACGAGCGACGCGGCGAAGAGCGACAGACTCACGCCGCCGCCCCAGGCGAACTCGCTCCGGTCGAGTTGCAACCCCAGGACGAGCGGGACGAGCGCCACCACGAGGAGCGTCGCAGCCGTGAAGTCGAAGCGCGCGCCCGACCCCGGCGGCCGCAATGCCGGCATCCGTGATGCGATGAACCAGAGCGCCACTGCGCCGATCGGAACGTTGACGTAGAAGACCCAGCGCCACCCTTCGACGTTGGGAACGATCGCACCCCCGTAGTCGGTGAGCAGGCCACCGATCCAGGGGCCGAGGATGCTCGCCACCGCGAACGCCGCACCGACGAAGCCCTGGTACTTGCCCCGCTCGCGCGCCGGATAGAGATCGGCGATCACGATGAACGCGAGCGAGAACAAGCCGGCGCCGCCGATGCCTTGAACGGCGCGGAAGAGGATCAGCTGCGTCATGCCGTCGCCGAGTACGGGGAGCGCACCGAATTTCCCCGCCGCACCGCACAGGACCGAGCCGAGGAGGAAGGTGGAGACGGCGAAGAGCTCGAGTCGCTTCCGCGAGTACATGTCGGCGAGCTTGCCGTAGACCGGCACCAAGACCGTCGACGCGAGGAGGTATGCGGTAGCGACCCAGGCATACCGCGACACGCCGCCGAGGTCCTCGACGATCTTCGGGAGCGCTGTCGCCACGATCGTCTGGTCGAGCGCCCCGAGGAACATCGCGAGGATGACGCCGACGAGGGTGAGGGTCCTATCGCGGGGTGAGAGCTCCATCGGATCGCCAGCCCCTTCGCCGACCGTGCCGGCCGTGTGGTGGTCGGTACGCTACCGAGCCGCCCACGCATCGACGACCGGCACGTCGGCGAGATGCTACCGCTCCGGCGCTCGCGAACGCTATCGAAGAGCGACGAAGTCGCGCAGCGTGGCCTGGTGCAGCAGCACCGCACGCTCCTTCGCCTTCGCTTCGAGCATCAGGTCGACCGGGCCGTCCCCATCGATCCGAGCGATGAGTTCGATCGCCGTGCGCAGGTCGTCGTGGTCGACGTACTCCGCGTGCGCGCTCTCCCCTGGGGTACGCGCGCTCGAGAGATGGAGCTTCGGAACCCGCGGTCCCCACGTCTCGACGGCGCGCTCGACCAGGGGGACCACGTCGTCGCGCCAGCCCGCGCGACGATGCAGGCAGCGGTGGTGGAACAGGTCGAACACCATCGGTACGCCGAGCGCCTCGGCGACCTCGAGCGCGTCGTCCGCATCGAAGATGCGGTCGTCGTTCTCGAGCGTCAGCCGCGCCGAGGCAGCGCTCGAGAGGCGCCGAGCGTTCGCGATCAGCCGCTCCTTCGCCCGCTCGCGGTCGCCATAGGCGCCACCCACGTGGAGCGTGATGGTGCCCGATCCAGCCGACACGACGTCGAGGAACTCGGTATGGAACTCGAGCTCCGCCACTGCATTTCGTACGATCGCGGCGTCGGGCGAGTTCAGCACCGTGTACTGGCCCGGATGCATGCTGAGCCGGAGGTCGTGCTCGAGCACGTAGCGCTCGATGGCCGCGAGCGCCTCGGCGAAGCGCGTTCGCCAGTCGAACTCGAACGCAGGGTGCGATGCGAACGGGATCACGCTCGACGCAATCCTGAAGAACCTGATGTCGTGGCGGACGTTCCACTCCAAGATCCGCGCAAGGCTCTCGAGGTTCGAGGCGATCACCCCATCGAGGCGATCACCCCCGAGGTTCGCGAGGCGGAGGGTGCGCCCGGTGGTCAGGCCGAGCGTGAGGTTCTGACCGACGTAGCCGAGATGGCGAACGCGCATGGTGTGAGCCTACCCACGCTCAGCGAACGCCACCGCGGTGGCCGACACCCTCGTGCGCGCACCAACGGGACTACACGGACTACTCGATGCCCAGCGACACGTACTTGACCTCGAGGTACTCGTCGATGCCCCAATGCCCCCCCTCGCGGCCGATGCCGGACTGCTTCACGCCCCCGAACGGGGCGTGCGGGACGGCGGGTACGCCGTCGTTCACGCCGACGATGCCGTACTCGAGTGCCTCGGATACGCGCAGCGCACGCGCGAGGTCATTCGTGTAGACGTAGGCCGCGAGTCCGTATGGCGTCGCGTTCGCCCGCTCGATCGCCTCTTCCTCGGTGTCGAACACGAGCACCGGCGCGACGGGGCCGAACGTCTCCTCGTGCATGAGCACCATGTCGGGGTCGACCCCAGTCACGACGGTGGGCTGGAAGAAGAGGCCGTCGACGCGCGACCCGCCGAGCAGCACCGTGGCACCACGGGCAACCGCGTCGGCCACGTGCGCCTCCACCTTCTCCATCCCCTGCTCGTCGATGAGGGGGCCGATGTCGGTCTCCGCGGAGAGCGGATCGCCCACGCGGAGTTTCGCCACCGCCTCCACGAGCGCCGCGGTGAACGCATCGTGGATGCCCGCTTGGACGTAGATCCGATTCGTGCACACGCAGGTCTGGCCGGCGTTGCGGAACTTGCACGCGATGACCTCACGAACCGCGCGGTCGACGTCGGCGTCGTCGAAGACGATGTAGGGCGCGTGCCCACCGAGCTCCAACGAGAGGCGCTTGAGGGTGTCGGCGGACTGACGGTAGAGCAGGCGCCCGACCTCCGTGGATCCCGTGAAGGTCACCTTGCGAATGCGCGGGTCGGCCATCATGACCTTCGTCATCGGCACCGGGTCGGCCGCCGGAAGCACCTGGAGCGTTCCCGAGGGCCCACCGACCTCGGCCCAGAGTTCGGCGAGTCGGAGTGCGGTGAAGGGCGCCTGCTCGGCCGGCTTGACGATCATCGTGCAGCCTGCAGCGAGCGCCGGGGCTGCCTTGCGGGTGATCATCGCCGCAGGGAAGTTCCACGGCGTCACCGCATAGGCGGGTCCGATCGGCTGCCGCATGGTGAGCGCTCGACGGTTCGGGCGTGCGCTCGCCAACCACGACCCCTCGACGCGCTTCGCCTCCTCGGCGTACCACTCGATGAATCCTGCCGCGTAGGCGACCTCGGCGCGCGACTCCCGGACCGGCTTGCCCATCTCCGTCGACATGAGTTCGGCGATCTCATCGCGCTGCGAGAGGATGGCTTCTTGCCAGCGGCGCAGCAGCGCCGAGCGCTCGAAGGGCGTCGTCGCGCGCCACGATTCGAACGCCCGCCACGACACGTCGATCGCCGCCTCGGCCTCGCTCGCGCCACAGTCGGCGGCGTGTCCGATGGTGGAACCGTCGGCGGGGGACGTCACCGGGAAGGTGGAGGTCGCGTGGTGCCAATCGTCGGTCAGGTACCGCTCGTACGTCGAGGGAATCATGCATCATTCTAGGTGCCGCGGCCGCTCGACCGCGTCGCCAGCGCCGAGCGCGACGCCGAAGCGATCGGGGGCGAGGTGTGAGCCGAGCGAGGCGGAGCGCTTCGCGGCCCACTAGCCTGGACGGAGTACGAACTCGGCTGGAGTACGACGTCGACACATTCTTTCGATAGACCCGGAGGACCCATGACCGACCGCGACGATCTCTTCCCCGCGCCCGACGCTCCCCTCGACGCAGACGAGTCGGAGCTCTCGATCGACGAGCAGCTCACTGCCGAGTCGACGTCCGACGAGCCGTTCCCGCAGGGGCCGAACGATGAGGGTTTCGGAGCGTCCCCGCCCGTCGAAGCGTCCCAACCACGCATCTCAGACGACGACGATCTCGACAGCGAAGGGAGCGGTCTCCGCAACACCCCGATTCGCGGGGCATACGAATCCGCCGCTCGCCGGAGCGACCTGGCACGGCGGCTCGAGGAGCTGCTGGTCGACGTCGAGGAGTGGGCGCACGAGGATGGTTCCGATCGAGCCCAGTGGATCCTCGATACCCTTGGCGACGCCTACGAGCAGCTCGGCCTCCCGCCGGAGGACACCATCGACGAGCCCGAGGAGCCACCCGAGCCTCGCGCTCCCCGCTAGAGCAAGCCGCGGCCACCGCCCGCCGGCCCCTGTGGACCCTCCGGGCCCTCAGGGCCCACCGGACCCTCGGGACCCTCGGGGCCTTGCGGGCCTCGCGGGCCCACGGGACCGTCGGAGCCTTGCGGGCCTACCGGACCTGGCGAGCCTTGCGGCCCCACGGGACCTTCGGCGCCTTGCGGGCCTACCGGACCTGGCGGGCCTTGCGGCCCCACGGGACCGTCGGAGCCGGTCGAACCCTGCGGTCCGACGGCTCCCGCTGGTCCCGCATCGCCCCCGGGACCGGCAGGGCCCTCGGCGCCCGCGGGTCCCTGCGGGCCGGCCGGTCCGATGCAATCGAGAACGTCGACGACGCCGTCCTGGTTGACGTCGTAGCGCAGATCGTGTTCGCCGGTCATGTCGAGATCCCAGCACGAGATGCCGTCGTCTCCCACCAACCCGGTCTCACCCTGCGGTCCCATAGGACCCGCAGGACCCTCCGGACCCTGGTCACCCGTGAGCCCGGCGACACCGGTCTCGCCGGCGGCGCCCACCGGCCCCGGCGGACCGGCGGGACCTTCGGGACCGTCGGCTCCATCGCTCCCCGTAGGTCCCGCAGGTCCCGTCTCCCCGGCCGGACCCGTGGGTCCGACCGGTCCGACGAGACGACCAGCTTCGACCTCGGCGAGCAACTCGTCGAAGGCTCCCCGCATGGCGTCCATGTCGTCGCGAAGTCCGCTCACGACCTCCGCATCGATGCGTTCACCGCACGCGACCCGCTCGTCGATCACGTCCAGAACGCGCGCCATGAGCAGCGCAGCCTGGTACCCACTCACGAACGATCCGCCCCCGAAGGATCCCTCTGGATACGCCTCCTCGACGCCGAGCCTGGCGATCTTGCCGACGGCGTCGGCCGCCCAATGATCGGCCGGAACGTCGGCGAACCCCGCAGCCGATGCCTCGTCACCGACAGCCACGTCCGGGCACCCGGTGCGTTGCGCCATGACGTCGAGCACGCGACCCACCAACACCGCCGCCTGGTACCCCGTCAGCAACTCCTCGGACAAGAAGGAGCCGTCATCGAAGGCTGGCTCCACGCCGGCCGCCGTGAGGCCCCCCACGGCGCGCAGGCGCCAATCCCTGCCCGCGCCCTCGCCTGCCGCGAAGTAGACCAGGGGCACGACGCACAGCAACGACACCAGTACCGCGGCAAGCGGTCCGAATCTACTCATGACGACGCATCCGTCCCACGTACCACCTCATGCGATCACCTCGACGACCACGGTACGTCGGTTTCGTGAGCGTGTGTGAAGGGGACGCGCGGCCTTCCCGGCACCCGCGGAGCCGCGGTTAGGATCGGTGCATGCCTCCCGTCATCGTGATCATGCTCGACGGCGTGTCAGCAGACCATCGTGCGACGCATGCCGCACGCGTCCCACATCTCGCCGCGCTCGCCGCGGGCGGCTTCCAGGTCGATCGCGTGCGCCCCGATCTCCCCGCCACGTCGCTCCCCGGACGGACATCGATCCTCACCGGCGTGGCAGCCGATCTGCACGGCGTGTACGGCAACTTCATCTGGGACGGTGAGCGCTTCCGCTACGCCAACCCCGACGACGTCCGCGTGCCGACGCTGCCACGTCTGGGGCTCGACGCGGGCCTCGACGTCGCCGTACTCGGGTACGGCATGGTCCGACCGGAGGATGCGACGGTGTTCCATCACGCGTGGTGGGCCAACGAAATGCTCCAACGGGCACGCGACGCGGAGCCGATCCCGGCGGACGAAGGCTGGCTCAGGACGTCGCGCCACCGCGACGGCACCGGGCGACTCGCGGCGCTCGCTGCCGCCGGCCTTCCAGACGGCGTGCCGGATGCATACGCCGGCGATCGAACCCACTACTTCCTGAGCGAACTCGCCGGCGACCAGACGATGCTGCAGTGGACGGCGGCGCTGGCGTGTGGCGAGGCGCCCCCCGACCTGCTCTTCACCGAGGTGTTGACGCCGGACACGGTGATGCATCTCGCCGGTCACGAAAGCCCGTTCTCGCACTGGGCCATCACCTTCGCGGATGGGCTCGTCGGCAACCTCCTGGCCGCGCTGGAGCGCGCCGGCAGGCGTGACTCCACCACGATCGTCGTCACCAGCGATCATGGCCACGGTCCCGTAGCGCGTGCGCTCTACCCTCGCGAGCTGCTGAGCGACCGCGCCGTCGCCACGGAGGGCGCAGTGCTGTACGTCGCGGTGGACGGCGAGCGCGACGCCGCGAGCGTGGCGGCGCGCCTCGCCGCCGTGGGGGTGATTCGCCTCGCCGACGACGCGCACCTTCCGGACGACCGGCGCGGCGTCCTCGCGACGTTCGTGGCTCCGCCGGGCGCGGCGTTCGAGCATCGGCCCGCCGAGGTGCCCGCCGGCACGACGAGCGGACCGGCGCGCTACCGATCGAGCCACGGCTTCGCGCCGGGCACGGCGTCGGACGACCGCTTCCTCATCGTGACCGGCCCCGGCGTACGCCCGCACCGCCGAGCTAGCGCAGGCTCCGCCGACGTCGCCGCGACCGTCGCGGCACTCGCGGGTATCGAGCTGGCCACGGCCGGCACCCCCCTGATCTGACGAGCCGGCCGCCTGACACGCCGCAGACATTGCGGCCACATGCTCTGCTACAGGGCGCGTGCGGACACATGCTAGGTTCATGGAGTTCACACCTTGGCGCCGCCACGCCGCCCGCGGGGGCATCGATCCCTGCACGCGGTTCCACGCAGCGGTCGCGGTATGCCGCATGGATGACCATTACTGGCGCCGGAACTGACGAAAGGAGCACGACATGAAACGAAGCTTCTCGATCGTGATGGGGGTCGCGCTGCTGGCGCTGCTCGTCCCCGTCCACGCGCAAGAGCGGAGCGGCACCCTCGTGGTGGCGCTCTCGAGCGACCCGACGTCGCTCTTCCTCCCACGCGCCGCCGACCGCACCGCGACCAATGCGTCGCTGCCGCTCTACGACTCCCTCGTCTGGATCAACGACGACCTCGAGGTCGTGCCGGCGCTCGCCGAGCGCTGGGAGATCTCGGACGACGGTACCGAGTACGTGTTCCACCTTCGGCGCGACGTCACCTTCCACAACGGTGAGCCCTTCACCGCCGAATCCGTCGTCGCCACGTGGGAGACGGGTTCCGACTCGAGCAACGACTACTCGAACTTCTACACCGCAGCGAATCTCGTGGAAGCGATCGACGACTACACCGTGCGCATCACCACGCCGGAGCCGATCGCGACGTTCCTCACGTCCGTGGCGCTCTCGTGGGGGATGGTGCCCCCGGAGTACATCCGCGAGGTCGGCATCGATGCCTTCGCTCGTCGACCGGTCGGTACTGGGCCCTTCCGCTTCGTCTCGCGTGCCGCGGGAGACCGCGTCGTGATGGAGGCGAACCCCGACTACTGGCAACCCGACATGCCGATGGTCGCGGGGCTCGAGTTCCGTGTCATCCCCGACGCCTCGACCCGCATGGCGGCGATCCAGACCGGTGAGATCCACATCGCCAATCGCCTCACGCCCGACCAAGCGATGGCGCTCGAAGGAGCCGCCGGTGTCGAGATCGTCTCGTACCTCAACGACCGTGCCTACTACGTCGGCTTCAAGAACGTCGGTGCCGGCGCCGGCACCCCCCTCGAGGACCCGCGTGTCCGCCAGGCGCTCAATTACGGCTCGGACCGCTTCGGCATCATCGCCGCCGTCTTCGCCGGCCAGGCGGAGCCGATCCCGGGCTTCGTGATCGAGGGCAATCTCGGGTACGACGAAGCGCTCATGCAGCCCTTCCCCTACGACCCCGAGCGCGCCATGGAGCTCCTCGCCGAGGCCGGCTATCCCGACGGGTTCGAGATCTCGATGGGCTGCCCCGCCGACGGCTACGTCAACATCAACGAGGTCTGCCTCGCCCTCCAGCGCACACTGGGGCAGATCGGTGTCGAGGTGAACGTCGAGTTCCGCACCACCAACTCCTTCTGGAGCGAGGCCGAGTACGGGGCCGTGGGTGCGATGTTCGTCGACAGCTGGTCGTCGACCATCGGCGAGGCCCTCCCCCGTCTCGACGGCGCCCTCATGCCCGGAAATTTCTACACCGCCTGGCACGACGATCGCTTCGCGGAGCGGATCTCGGCCATCGAGCGCACCGTCGATCGCGGCGAGCGCGCCGCCCTCTACGTGGAGATGCACGAACTCATGTACGAGGAGCCACCGTTCATCTACCTCTACCAGCCGACGATCTTCGAGGCCGTCAGCGACCGTGTGCAGGGCTACCTGCCGCGCGCCGCGGAGGAGTACTTCCTCGGCCGCGTCTCGCTCGATTGAGCCCCGGCGGGGTGCGGTGCGGCGTCGACGGCGCCGCACCCTCAAGCTCCGCCATCCGCGATGCTCGGCTACTTCCTCCGACGCACGTTCGAGTCCGTCTTGCTCATGCTGGGCGTGCTCGTGCTGGTGTTCTTCATGGTCAGGCTGACTGGAGATCCCGTCAGCCTGATCATCCCGATGGACGCGCCCCCAGCACAGCGCGAGGCATTCCGCGAGGCGCTCGGGCTCAACGAACCACTGCTGGTGCAGTTCACCAGCTACCTCGTCGGCGCCGTCCAGGGCGACCTCGGTACGTCGCTGCGTCGCCGCGGCGAAGCGAACCTCGACATCATCCTCGCCCGGCTCCCCGCCACCATCCAGCTCGCGCTCGCCGCGCTGGCGTTCGCGACGATCATCGCGATACCGCTCGGACTCGCCGGCGGCATGCGACCCGGGAGCGCGATCGACACGATCGCACGCGGCGTCGGGCTCGCGGGGCAGACGATCCCGAGTTTCTGGCTCGGCATGCTCCTCATCGTCCTCTTCGCCGTGACGCTCAGGTGGTTGCCCTCGTTCGGTCGCGATGGCTTCGCGTCGATCATCCTGCCGGCGATCGCGCTCGGCTTCGCAGGCATGGGGCAGTTGGTGCGCCTCACGCGATCCGCCGTGCTCGACGTCCGCCGCTCGGACTACGTTCGGACGGCCCATGCCAAGGGGCTCCGCCCCGAGCGGGTCTCCCTCAAGCACGTCCTGCCGAACGTCGCGATCCCGATCGTGAGCGTGCTCGGCATCCAGTTCACCTATCTTCTGGGCGGCTCGGTCTACATCGAGGTCGTCTTCGCCTGGCCCGGCCTCGGCTCGCTGCTCGAGGGCTCCGTGCGTGACGCCGACTTCCCGCTCGTGCAGGCGATCACCATCTTCATTTCGCTCTTCGCCATCTCCATCCACCTCCTGACCGATCTCGTGTACGGGCTGCTCGATCCCAGACTGCGGCACGCATGAGCGCGCACGTCGGTGCGGCCGGTCGTGACGCATCCCCGGAGGGCCCCAGCGCGAACGAGGTCGGCGAGTCGCTCTACGCCCCGAGCCGCCTGGCGCGATTGCTCCGCAAGGACGCAGCGGGCATGGTCGGCCTCTCGCTCATACTCGTCATCCTCATGGCCGCGATCTTCGCGCCGTGGCTCACGCCCTACGGACCGACCGAGGGCGACTTCATGAGCGCCCGCCTTCCGCCCGCCTGGATGGACGGCGGCTCCTCGGCGCACCAGCTCGGCACCGATCAGCTCGGTCAGGACGTGTTCACACGCATCGTGTACGGCAGCCGCGTGTCGTTGATGGTGGGCTTCCTGGGGGCGCTGTTGGCCGTGAGCATCGGCGTCACGCTCGGACTCCTCGCCGGCTACTTCGGGGGTTGGCTCGACACGATCATCACGGCCTTCACCAACCTGCTCCTGTCGATCCCATACCTCGTGCTCGTGATCGTGATCGCAACGGTTCTCGGCAGGAGCCTCACGAACGTGATCCTCCTCTTCGGGGTCACCGGCTCCCCGGTCTTCATCCGGGTGACGCGGGGCGAAGTACTCCGCCTCAAGCGTCTCGCGTACGTGGAGGCGGCGGTCGGTCTCGGCGCCACGGCCGGGCGGATCATCCCGCAGCACCTGCTCCCGAACCTCGTCGGGCCGCTCGCGACGCTCGCGACCTTCGAGGTGTCGGCGATGATCTTCTACGAGTCGGGACTTGGGTTCCTGGGCCTCAGCGTGCCGCCCGAGATCCCGAGTTGGGGCAACATGCTCTCGCTCGGTCGGCAGTTCCTGACCATCTATCCGTGGCTGGCGATCTTCCCCGGCGTCGCGATCGCCCTGACCACACTCGGTATCAATCTCTTCGGCGATTGGCTCCGTGACGCACTCGATCCGCGCGCCGAGGAGGGCTCGTGAGTTCGACCGAACGCGACGTGCTCGCACGGCTCGAGCGACCAGCCGCCGTGCTATTCGACATGGACGGGACGCTCGTCGACACCGAGCCCCTCTGGTTCGAGGCGACCCGAGAGGCGCTCGCGCACCTCGGCCATCGACTGCCCGCTGCGGCTGCGGCCGAGATCCTCGGGCTCGACTTCGCGGCCATCGTCGAGCGGCTTCGCTCGACATTCGGGATCGTGGTCGATCCTCGCGCGCTCGGCGAGGCACTCGGCGAGGTGATCGAGCCCGCGCTCGCTCGGGCCAGCGCCCGCCCGGGTGCCGCCGAACTCGTCGAGCACGTCATTCAGGCGGGCCTCGTGTGTGCGATCGTCTCGAACTCACCGCACGCCGTGATCACCGCCACGCTCGCCCCGCACGGCTGGGCGGCAGCCCTTCCGCGTCGCTACAGCGTCGACGACGTCGCACTGGGGAAACCGGCGCCCGATGTCTACCTGCACGCCACCAAGCGGCTCGGAGTCGAGCCGGGTCTGTGCATCGCCGTCGAGGACAGCGCCACCGGCGCAAGGGCCGCCGTCGCCGCAGGCGTGACGTGCCTGGCGGTCGCCTTCGAACTCGGCCACAGGAATGCCCTCGAACGGGAGACGCCCCACGTCGTCGATTCCCTCGCGGAGGCACTCGATCTCCTGGCGCGCTCCATCACCATGAACCGCCCCGCCTGAAGGGCGGGGCGAGATCGCACATCCCGGAGGACCCACATGTCCGATTCCGCTCTCCCCACCCCGCGATTGCCCGACGCCGGGTCGATCATCGACGGCGCCGTCGTGCCCGCGCTCGACGGCGCGACGCGCGACGTCCACGACCCCGCCACGGGCACCACGCTCCTCGCGGTCGCCGAAGGGGGGCGTGCCGAGGGAGCGGCGGCCGTGGCGGCAGCGCGACGCGCGTTCGATGCGGGTGGGTGGTCGGGATCCTCGCCACAGGCGCGCGCACGGACACTGGAACGGGTCGCCGACCTGCTCGCTCGCGACGCGGAGCGCTTCGCCCATCTCGAGACGCTCGACACCGGCAAGCCGTCGAGCGAGAGCCGCGACGACCTGGTTCAGGTCGAAGCGGTGTTCCGTTACTACGCAGCGCTGCTCCGTACGCAGACGGGCGACGTCAACCCCGTGCCGGCCGGTGCGTTGAGCCTCACGCTGCACCGCCCGGCCGGCGTGGTGGTCATGATCACGCCCTGGAACTATCCGCTGCTGCAAGCCTCGTGGAAGGTCGCGCCGGGCCTCGCGAGCGGTTGTTGCTTCGTGCTCAAACCGAGCGAGCTCACGCCCCTGACCACGCTCGCGCTCGGCGCACTCCTGCTCGAGGCGGGCGTCCCGCCCGGCGTCGCGAACGTGGTGACGGGCGCCGGCGGCCAACTCGGGTCCGCGCTCGTGAACGACGAGCGCATCGACATGATCTCGTTCACGGGGGGCCTCGCTACCGGTCGCGGCATCGCCCGCAGCGCAGCGGACCGGGCCGTGAAGGTCGCGCTCGAGCTCGGCGGCAAGAACCCGAACATCGTGCTCGCCGACGCGGATCTCGACGTCGCCGTCGATCGCGCCCTCGACGCCGTCTTCTTCCACGCCGGCCAAGTCTGCTCGGCCGGATCGCGACTGCTCGTCGACGACGCCGTCCACGACGAGGTCGTCGAGGCGCTCATCGAGCGCGTGGCGCGCATACGGGTCGGCTTCGGCTGGGAGGAGGGGACCGAGATGGGGCCGCTCATCTCGCACGAGCATCGCGACAAGGTCGAGGGGTACGTCGCGCTCGCGCAAGAGGAGGGGGCCGAGCTCCGGCTCGGAGGTCGACGCCCGCAGAACGCGCGGTTTTCCCAGGGGTCGTTCCTGGAGCCCACCATCCTCACGGGCCTCCCGCCCGAAGGGCGCGTCGCACGCGAGGAGATCTTCGGCCCCGTGCTGACGGTCGAGCGCTTCTCCGGGCTCGACGAGGCGCTCGCGCGAGCGAATGCGACCGATACCGGTCTCGCGGCGGCTATCTGGACGCGCGACGTCGGCACTGCACTCGCTGCGGCCGGACGCCTGCGCTTCGGTACCGTGTGGTGGAACGACTTCCATCCCTATTTCCCGGAGGCGCCCTGGGGTGGCTTCAAGACCAGCGGGGTGGGTCGCGAGCTCGGCCGCACCGGCCTGCGTGAATACCAGGAGGAGCAGCACGTCTACCTCAACCTGAGACCGCGCCTGGGCGGCGCCTTCGGCATGAGGGAGCGTCCGTGACGACCGAGAGCGACTACGTCATCGTCGGCGGCGGCACGGCCGGTGCCGTCCTCGCTCGGCGCCTCGCGGAGGACCCCGAGGTCAGCGTCGTGCTCCTCGAGGCGGGGCCGAGCGATGAGGGCATCGAGGTCATCGCCGACCTGGCGCGCTGGGCGGAGCTGCTCGGCGACGAGCGCTACGGACACGACTACGTGATCGAGCCACAGGCGCGCGGCAACGGCCGTATCCTCCATAGCCGCGGCGTGATGCTCGGCGGGTGCAGCTCGCACAACTCCGCCATCTCGTTCCAGCCACCGCCGTACGACTTCGATCGCTGGAGCGAGCTGGGAGCCGCCGGATGGAGCGCACGGGACGTAGCGCCCTACTTCGACCGCGTGCGGGAACGGGTCGATCTGGAACCCTCAGAGCACGACAACGCCGCCGTGCTGGCGTTCGTAGCGGCCGCGGCGGCGCACGGGTTCCGTGAGCGCGACTTCGCCCTCGACGTCGACGAGGGCGTCGGCCTATTCCAGCTCGCGAAGCGGGGCGACAGGCGCGTCTCGAGCTCCACCGCCTACCTCCACCCGCTGGCAGCGTTGCCACCGAACCTCGAGGTGCGGACGGGCGCCCGTGTGCTCGATCTGGTCCTCGACGGAACACGCGTGCGGGGGGTACGGACGGACGCCGGTCCCATGCACGCCGAACGCGAGGTGGTGCTCTGCGCTGGCGCCATCGGCACCCCGGTCGTGCTCCTACGCTCGGGGATCGGGCCGGCCGCTCACCTCCGACACGCGGGCGTACGCCCGGTTCACGATCTCGACGGTGTGGGCGAGCACCTTCAGGACCATCCCGAGGGCGTGCTGGTGTTCGCGGCCGCTCGCCCGGTTCCGGACGTGAGCGCGCAACGCTACGAGGCCGGACTCTTCGCGCGCATCGACGCGGACGCCCACTGGCCCGACATGATGTTCCACTTCGGGACGGAAGCGTTCGACATGCACACGGTCCGTGCCGGCTACCCCACGGCCAGCAACGCGTTCTCGATCACGCCCAACGTGACGCGCGCGAGGAGCGAAGGGACGGTGCGCCTACGAGCGTCGGATCCCGCAGGCGACCCCGCCATCGATTTCGCCTACTTCAGCGACCCCGAGGGGTACGACGAACGCATCATGGTCGCGGGGGTGGAGCTGGCGCGTGAGATCGTCGCATGCGATCCACTCGCTGCTTGGACTGCGCGGGAACTCGCCCCCGGACCGAGTGTCCAGGGCTTCGCGGCGATCTCCGAGTACGCTCGTTCCACGGCGAACACCGTCTATCACCCCGTCGGCACGTGTCGGATGGGGCGTGCGGACGATCCCGACGCCGTCGTCGGTCCCGACCTGCTCGTGCGCGGACTCGAGGGGCTGCGGATCGCCGACGCCTCCATCTTCCCGCG
>JACCWH010000010.1 GCA_013697735.1 Trueperaceae bacterium
GAGGCACCCTTCGAAGCGTTTCGACCTTCCACCAACCGTAACGGAAGTACTGCCTCCACAGGTCCCCTACGGTCCCACGAGGCGTGTACTGAAGGCGAATCGAAGGATTGAAGTGAATGCGGTAGCCGGCGGCGCGGATGCGCACGTTGACCTCGTAATCCTCGTTGACGACCATGCTCTCGTCGAACAGGCCAACGTCCTGGAAAACTTCGCGGCGAAACGCGCCGTATGCGACGGTATCGACATCACCGGCCGAGCCGCCGACCCGATACCGGGCGTCCCCTGCACCGAGCGGGTGCTTCGTGGCAAGTGCTACCGCAGCGCCGAAGGGCGTCCGCCCAACTGGCTCCACAACGCCGCCGACGTTCGCAGCGCCGGTTCGCTGCAGCGCGTCGACGCACCGCGACACGTAGTCGGTGGCTGGGATGGCATGACCGTCCATCCGCACGAGGACATCGCCCCGTGCTGCACGGATACCAATGTTGAGAGCTGCGGAGGTGATGCGCAGGGGGTTATCGAGAAGCCGGATCCCTGCAAGGGGATGCCGATGCTGGAATTGCGACGTCGCGTCGCGTGTACCGTCTTCGGAGCGGCCATCCACAACGAGGATCTCGATCACCAGATGCCGCGGATAGTCTTGAGCGAGCAACCGGGAAAGAACCTGTTCGATGTGAGCGGCCTCGTTGAGGACTGGCAACACCACCGAAACGGTCGGAAGGCCGTCGCTCGCACCTGCTTCCTGGGCCATCGCGTCAGCAGGATCGTCGACGTGCGTCGTCATCGAAGACCGACGATCGCCGGAGGCGGTCTACGACACCCATCCAGTGAGTGTGCGCGGTGTGCCTGCGAGCGATTTCTATCAAGTCGATTCGGATTCCCGCGAATGGCGTTCGAGTATTTGGCGTTCACGTGGAAGCATGCGTGGCGAGGCCGCTCGGCTCCCGCGACACCGCTTGTCATCGTCGCGGCAACGTAATATCGAAGCATCATTGGTGGTCTTGCTTTGGCATGATGTGGCGAACATACCATGGCTGTCGATTCGTCGTCGACACTGGCCCGCTTGTGCGATATGGCCAATTGGCCACTGGGAGCTCACCTCGAATGGATCGCTGCGACTTCGAGACGACGCCGCGTATCCTAGACCGGCTGCCGGACTCACCGGAGGACCGGTGAATTCGACGAGGACACATCTCGGCTCGAGCACGCACCTTGAGTCGGTGGCGCATTGAGGCCATTCGTCACGACGGCGTGCACCCACACGGGTGCCAATTAGGCCCGCCAGTCATGTCGCTCGTCCTCGAGCGACGTAGACTTGAGTGTCGTTCGCAGGGGAGCCGCGTGTCGCCCAGTGCGTTCGTGCCAATCGTGCAGGAGGATCGAGTGCTCGCAGACCGAACGGATCGTCCCGGACCGCTGGTCCGCCGTATGCGTGAGCAATCGTGAGCGAGCGCGACGTCCAGAACAAGGCGGCAGCGGACGCACTCGAAGGCTTGGAAGAGGGCCAGGAGGCGCAAACGACGGATTACTACCGGGCCGTCTTCGATGCGCTCACCGAGGGTTTGTGCGTCCTCGAGGTGATCTCGAGCGACGACGAGCCCGCTGACTACCGCTTCATAGAGGTCAACGATGCGTTCGAAACAGCGACCGGACTCCGTGACGTGACGGGTGCCACGTATCGTGAGCGCATGCCGGCGATGAGCATCCTGGCGCCGGAGTCGTACGTTCGGATCGCTCGGTCCGGGACTCCCGAACGTTTCATCGCCGACTCGGAGGCCGGCGGTGGTGCCCGGCGTTTCGACGTCTACGCCTTCCGCCTCGGTGACGACGACAGCCGGCGAGTTGCCGTGCACTTCACCGACGTTACACAGCGCACGCTCACGGAGCAGGAGCTCCTCGATCGAACCGAGCAGTTCAGCTCCCTCATCGCCCAGGCGCCGATCGGGGTCTTCCTCGTCGACGCGGCGTTCCGCCTCGTGCACGTCAATCCCGTGGCGGAGGCGGTGTTCGGTGCGATACCCGACCTGATCGACAGGGACTTCGAGGAGGTCATGCGCCTCGTGTGGGGCGAGGAGTTGGCCGAAGACGTCGTTCGAGCGTTTCGTTACACGCTCGAGACCGGCGCGCCACAACACGAGGAAGATCTCGAGGCGAATGTGGCCGGGCAAGGCGTGAGCGCCTACTACGATTGGCGCATCGATCGTCTCCTGCTGCCCGACGGCGGGTACGGGGTGGTGTGCTACTTCAGCGACGTCTCTCCTCTCGTCGAGGCGCGACGGGCGCTCGCCGCCTCGGGCGAGTACTATCGGACGGTGTTCGAAAAGATGGAACAGGGGTTCTGCGTCGTGCACGTACTCTTCGACGATACGAACACGCCGGTCGACTGTCGATACGTAGAGATGAACAGCGTGTTCGAGCACCAGAGCGGTATGAGAGACGCCCTCGGCAAGACGATGCGCGAACTCGAGCCAAACGTCGAGGGATTCTGGTGGGAGATGTACGGCGCGGTCGCCCTCACGGGCGTCTCGAAACGCTTCATGGACTACGACGATGCGGTCGACCGCTGGTTCGACGTGAGCGCCGTGCGAATCGGCGAACCGGAAGACAACAAGGTCGCCATCATGTTCCACGACGTCACCGAGCGCAAGCGCGCGGAGGAGACGCTCCAACACAGCGTCATGCAGCTCCGACACCGAGCGCATCACGACCACCTCACCGGACTTCCGAACCGCATCCTGTTCGAGGACCGACTGCAGTTGGGCCTCGCCGCGGCGGCGAGGTATAGCCGCAGCCTCGCGATCCTCTTCATCGATCTCGACGGATTCAAGGAGATCAACGACACGCAGGGCCACTCCTGCGGCGACGAGGTCCTCAAAGTAACTGCCCGTCGACTGCAGGACGCGCTCCGAACGAGCGACACGCTCGCTCGGATGCACGGCGACGAGTTCGTCGTGCTCCTCCCCGACTTCGAAACCCTCGCGGACGTCCGCAGCCTTGCGAAGAAGCTGCTCTCGGAAGTGGCGCAGCCGGTCAGCGTGGGCGACGATTCGGTCACCGTGAGCGCGTCGATCGGCGTGAGCCTCTACCCGAAGAACGCCGGCAATTCGCATGGGCTCCTTCATGCTGCCGATGCGGCGATGTATCAGGCAAAAGCCAGTGGAAAGAACACCGTGCGGTTCTTCAAATCGTCGCCGCATGAACGGGCGGACGGGTGATGGCGCCCGCAGTGCCCGTTTGGCCGCCGGCCGGTTGGGTACCCTGCGAGCGCGAAACGGACGTAGCAGTGGGAGGCATTGCATGCGGGTGATCGTGACGGGTGGGAGTGGCCGTGCCGGGCGCTTCACGGTGCGGGAGTTGGCTGCGGCAGGGCACGAGGTGATCAACCTCGACCGCGTTCGTCCGTGCGAGGAACTACCGGGGGAGTTCGTGCAGCTCGACCTGACGAACGCCGGTGAGGTCTATGACGTCCTCTCGCAGTTCCGGCCCACGGGCCTCTGCCACCTTGCGGCGAATCCGTCGCCGACCGGCTTCCCGCGCCATCAGACCTTCGAGAACAACGTGGTGAGCACCAACGTCGTGATGCAGGCAGCCGGCGACGTCGGCGTGACGCGATTCGTGTACGCGAGCAGCGAGATGGCGACCGGCTGGCTCACGACGGACGAGTTGCCGCCTCGGCTCCCGTTCGACGAGACCGACAGAACCGCATCACCGAGCGCCTACGCCCTGAGCAAGTACCTCGGTGAGGTGATCGCCGACTCGATGGTGCGCCAGTACCCGACGATGTCGGTCTGCAGTTTGCGCATCAACAACGTGATCATGCCCGACGGCTACGACGTGCTGCAGTTCCGGCGGGACAACTTTCCCGAGGGCGGCGGCAACTTCTGGAGCTACATCGACGTCAGGGACGTTGCGACCGCCTTCAGGGCGGCGCTCGAAGGCGAGATCTCCGGTCACGAGGTCTTCCTGATCGCCGCCGCCGACACCTGCCTCGATACGCCGGTGCAGGAGGCCGTCGAGCGCCTCTACGGCCCCGGCGCCCGCTTCGCTCCGGACCACGATCCGTATGCATCGGTCTTCAGTTGCCGCGCGATCGAGGAGCGACTCGGGTGGCGAGCACGGCACTCCTGGCGAGATGAGGATGCGAACGACTGAGCAGCCGAGCCGCGTCGCCACGGCCGGTCAGCCCTGGAGGAAGCCATTCTCCAGAACCTCTCGAGCGATCGTGGTGGCGGGGCCGTGACCCGGCCACACGACCGTGTCGCTCGCAAGGGAGAGGAGCTCGCGTCGTATGCCGGCGATGAGGAGGTCGTGATCACCGTTGGGGAAGTCCGTGCGGCCGATGCCCCCGCGGAAGAGCGTGTCGCCTGCCATCACCGCACGGGCGCCGTGAAGTACGAACACCACGTGCCCAGGCGCGTGGCCCGGCACGTGCCGGACCGCGGCTCCGATACTACCCGCGTGGAGTTCGTCACCGTGGGCGATGTCGAGCGTGGGCGTGCGGGGTTGGGCTACGGCGATGCCTGAGAACGCCCATGCGATCTCCTTTGCTGCGCCGTACATGTCTCGGTCATCGACGTGGAGGCGCACGGGGACGTCGCCGAGCGCCTCGACTACATCGTCGACGGCGCCGATGTGGTCGAAGTGGGCGTGGGTGAGCCAGATTTCGCGTAGGTTCCAGTCGCCCGCCCGCAGCCGCCCCAGGAGGCGTTCCGCCTCCGCGCCGGGATCGATCAGGACCGCGTCGCGGGTGGTCGGGTCACCCACGAGATATGCGTTGGTCGCGATCGGTCCGACCGTCAGCGCCTCGAGGGAGCGGGTTGTCGCAGGGGTGCCGTCGAGGAGCGTCATTTCGAGAAGGTAGCATGGTCGGCCGAGCGTGACTCGCCGCCGATGCCGGCAGCCAGTGCAGCTACGCTCAGCGAGGACGTGACGTCGGCGCCGTGGTGCGGCGAATCATCATTGACGATCCGCGCGGTTCCGGTCGACGGTTGCCATATACTTGGCGCCGACGATCCTCGATTGCGACCTCCGGGCGTGCCGGCGGGAGTCTGGGAGCTGAGCGTGTCGGGCGCGGTACGGCTGTTGTCGATGGTGGGGGTGCGTCCGAGCGAGGGGCGGCTCGTCGGCCGCCTCTTCGCGCTCTACTTCGTGCTCATCTCGGCGCTGGTACTCATCCAGTCGATGGCCTTTGGGCTGTTCATCGCGAACTACGGCGCGGGACGGCTACCGTTCGCCTACCTCACCATCGCGGTCGTCGGATCCCTCGTCACGTTCGCCTATCTGTGGATCGGCGCGCGCGTCACCTTCGGGCGCCTGCTCGGCGTCAACCTCGGCTTCCTCGCGCTGGGCAGCTTCACCCTATGGGTCCTCCTGGGCACGCGCGGTGCCCCCTGGGTCGTCTTCCTCCTGCCGGTCTGGTTCCAGATCTTCGTCACGCTCGCGAACCTCGTGGTCTGGCCCCTCGCCCTGCGGCTCTTCGACGTCCGCCAGAGCAAACGCGTCTTCGGAATCATCGGGGCGGGCACGTGGGTCGCAAACGTACTCGGCGGTCTCGTCGTCGCACCGCTCGTGGCGTTCACGGGTCCGGCCAACCTGCTACTGCTCGCTGCGCTCATCGTGGTGCCCGCGTGGTTCCTGCTCCGCGCGATCCTGCGCGAGTACGTCGTCGAAGGAGCGACTTCGAGCGCTGACGGCCCGGGGAGAGCGAGGGCGGCGCGCGCACCGCTCGGCTCGTACGCCTGGCGGATCTTCGCGTTCGTGGCCGCGTGGTGGCTGGCGTTCTACTTCGTCGACGCCATCTTCTTCGCCCACGCGGCTCGAGCGTTCGCGGACGCGACCACGCTCACGGCCTTCATCGGTCGCTTCCTGTCGGTCACCGGCGCCGTGGCCCTCGTCACTACCGTCTTCCTCACGGGCCGCATCCTCGGCCGCTTCGGCCTCGCCGCTGGCTTGCTCACGATGCCGGTGCTCGTCACCACGCTCATTGCGAGCGTCGCCGTATTGGGAGTCGGTGGCGCCTCGGCGGCCGTCCTGTTCTGGCTCGCCGCCGCGAGCAAGTCGGGCAACGTCGCCCTCGGTTTCTCGCTGTCGCAGACCGCGAACACGGTCATGTACCAGGCCCTGCCGGGTGCGCAACGCGAGCGCGTGCAGACCCTGACCGAGGGGATCGTCCAGCCGCTCGCGATCGGCGCGGCGGGCGCGATCCTGCTGGTGCTGACCACACTCGGTGGCCTCGACGGAGACGCGCTCGCCTGGGTGTTCCTCCCGCTCGCCGCGCTCTGGCTCGTCGGCGGGGTTCGCGTCGCCCGCGCCTTCCCGTCGACGCTCGCGCAGCTCCTGGCGCGACGGCGGTGGGGTCGCGACGGCGGGGTGTTCGTCGATGCCACCAGCCGAGAACTGCTCCGCGCCCATCTGCGCGGCTCGCACCCCGGGGCCGTCATCTACGCTTTCGAGCGGCTCGCCGAGGATCCCGGCGCGGTCGGTTCGCCAGACGTCGCGGCGCTCCTCGGTCACGAGGCGCCGGAGGTGCGTGCCGCCGCGTTGAGCTGGATCGAGGCGAACGCGGCACCGGCGTGGGCCGAGATCGTCCGCGCCGCCCTGGAGCGCGAGCGGGATCCCGCGCTTCGCGCGAGCGCGCTCCGTGCGCTCGGAGCGTCGGGTGTACCCGGAGCGGTGAGCGTTCTCACGGCCGCCCTCACCGACCCGGCGCCCATCGTGCGTGCCGGAGCGGTCGTGGGTCTCATCCGTTCCCGCGACACTGCGGCTGCGCCTCTGGCGCGCCGCACCTTCGACGCGCTGGTGGCGGCGTCGGACCCGAGCGCTCGTGCTGCGGCGGCGCGCGCCCTTGCGGCGCTGGGGAACGCCATCGACGCCGGATCGCACCTCGAGCTGCTGGGTGATCCGGACCGGAGCGTGCGCGTGGAAGCGCTCTCGGCGCTCACGCCGACCTCCGAACGGCGCCTGTGGTTCGCCGTCGTGCAAGGGCTCGGTGGGCGCCGCGGATCCGCGGGGATGGCGCGTGTGCTGGCGCGAGGGGGCGAGGCGGCACTCGACGCGATCGAGGAGGAGCTTTCTCGTGCCGAACCCGCGGGAGACCGCCTCGTCGTGCTCGCAGCGGCGTGCGCCGGCATCGGTGGCCCGCGTGCCGCGAGCCTGCTCGTGCGGCTCGCCGAGGTGCCCATCGCCGACGTGCAGGTCGCTGCGCTCACCGCGCTCGCGCGCGCGGGAGCGAGCCTCGACACTCGCGACGTGCGGGCGCGCTTGCCCGTCTGTCGACTTCGGATGCTCGCGCTCCAGACCCTACGCGCCATGGTGCTTCCGACGCAGCGCACACCGTTGCTCGTATCCGCGCTCGAGCGGGCGTGGCGGCGGGAGGGGGAGATCTTGCTCCTGCTCCTCGCCCACGCCGTCATTGCACGAGGTGGAGACGCCACCGGCGTGCTCGACGCCCGCGCGCCGCTGCTGGGCGGCGACGGCCACCGTACCGCTCAGGCACTCGAGGTGATCGACAGCCTGATCCCGGCCGACCTGCGGCGGACCGTACTGCCATGGCTCGAGACGGCGCCGTGGACTGAAGCGTCGCCGACGATCGATGCACCGGACGAAATCGGCATCGGCGCGCGCCTCGCCGCCCTCGTGCAGGGCGAGGACGCTCGCTGGCATGGGCCGTGGATGCGGGCGTGCGCGATTCACGCCATGGGCGCCTTGGAGCTGGTGACGCACGCCCGCATCGTGGTCGCGGCCGAGGGGGACGACGACCCGATCGTCGCCGAGGCGGCGCGGTGGTCGGCCGACCGGCTCCTCGATCGCCCCACCGCAGACGTGCACCAGGAGAGGACACCCGCCATGCTCTCGACGCTCGAACGCGTGCTCGTGCTCAAGACGGCCGACATCTTCGCGGGGACGCCCGACGACGTCCTGGCCGACGTCGCCTCGGTGGTCGAGGAGGTCGACCTCAACGAAGGGGCGGTCGTCTTCCGGCGCGGCGACGTCGGCGACTCGCTCTACGTGGTCGTCGACGGGTGCGTCGAGGTCGTGGACGGCGAGCGGGTCATCGACGTCGTGGGGGAGCGCGAAGTGTTCGGCGAGATGGCGCTCCTCGATCCGGAACCGCGCGCGGCGAGCGTGCGTGCGGTCGAGCCGACGCGGCTGTTGCGGCTCGATCGCGGGCCGTTCATCGAGATCCTCCACGATCGCCCCGAAGTTGCCATCGCCATCTTGCGGGTGCTCACGCGGCGCCTGCGATCTCGAGTTCGTGACCTGGCCGCGCTGAGCGACCGGCTCACCGGTGAGACCGAGCACCCCTGACCGTCGGTCGTCTCCGGGTACGCCCGGACGCCTCGATGAACCCCATGCGTCGTACGGCCAAGGGACGTATCCTCGCGGCATGCGCGCGTCACCACCTGGTCGTCACCCTCCCGATCGCCTCGCCGGAGGTTGCACGGACCGACCCTCCATTGGGCGCCATGACCGTTGAGCGCCTCATCCGCGAGCTGGACCGACTCCTGGCGCCGGAGCGGCTCCTCACGAACGCAGCGGCGCTCGCGACGTTCGAGAGCGATGGCCTCACGGCGTTCAAGGCGCGCCCTTCGGCGGTGGTGCTGGCGCAGACCCAGGACGACGTCGTCCGGACCGTCCAGCTCTGCTACGAGCACGACGTACCGTTCGTCGCGCGCGGCAGTGGCACGAGCCTTTCAGGGGGTTCGCTGCCGATACCGGGCGGGATCGTCATCGCGTTGAACCGACTCGATCGCGTCGTCAGCCTCGACCCGCCCGCTCGCCTCTGCGTGGTGGAACCCGGCGTGCTCAATGCCCAGGTGTCGCGCATTGCGGCGCCGCACGGGCTCTACTACGCGCCCGACCCCTCTTCGGGGGCCGTGTGCACGATCGGCGGCAACGTCGCATTCAATTCTGGTGGTGCGCACTGTCTCAAATACGGCATGACGGCCAATCACGTGCTGGGTCTCAAGGTCGTGCTTCCAGACGGCGAGATGACGGAGCTCGGCTCCGACGGCCTCGAGAGCGTCGGTCCCGACCTGACGGGGTTCTTCGTCGGTTCCGAGGGCCTCTTCGGCATCGCGCTCGAGGTCACGCTGCGGCTCCTCCCCAAGGTGGAGACGTACGGCACGGTGATGGCGGCCTACCGGAGCTTGGCCGAGGCGGGTGATGCGGTCGCCCGCATCGTTGCCGACGGCCTGCTGCCGGGCGCCATGGAGATCATGGATCGCTTGGCGATGGACGCGGCGGAGGCCGCGGTCCACGCCGGCTACCCCGCCGACGCCGAGGGTCTGCTCATCGTCGAGCTCGAGGGGCCGCGCGAGGAGGTCGCCGCCGAGCACCCCCGCCTCATGCAGCTGATCGAAGCATCGGGGGCATACAGCGTCCGCGTCGCCGACGATGAGGTCGAGCGAGCGACCATCTGGAAGGGCCGCAAGGGTGCATTCTCGGCCGTCGGTCGCCTCAGCCCCGAGTACCTGGTGCAAGACGGCGTCGTGCCGCGCGGTCGCCTCGGCGAGGCGCTCGAGCGGATCGGGGAGCTCGGACGACACTACGGGCTCCGGATCGCGAACGTCTTCCATGCGGGCGACGGCAACCTCCACCCGCTCATCCTCTTCGACAGCACACGCGGCGAACTCGGTCGCGCCGAAGAACTCGCGGGGGAGATCCTCCGGATGTGCATCGCCATGGGCGGATCGATCACGGGCGAGCACGGCGTCGGCATGGAGAAGCGCGCCTACCTGCGCGAGCAGTTCCACGAAGCGGACATGGACGTGATGACGCGAGTCCGCGACGCCATCGACACCAAGCAGCTCGCCAACCGCGGCAAGATGCTGCAGGTCGTCGCGTCGGCAGCGCCAGGGAGCGTCGCTTCGTGACCCCGTCCGCCGCCGTCGCCGCCGTCGCCGCCGTCGACGCCGTGCGCGACGCGGTCGTGGCTGGTCCCTTCGTCCACGTCGCTGGTGGAGCGACCAAGGGAGCCCTAGCGGACAGCGCCACGCTCACGACCTCGAGCCTCGTGGGCGTGCTGGAGTACGACCCGCTGGAGTTCACGTTCACGGCCCTCGCGGGCACGCCCGTACGTGAGGTCGACGCGCTGCTCGCACGGCACGGGCAGTATCTCCCGTTCGATCCGCCCTGGGCGGAGGCGGGCGCCACGCTCGGCGGCACCGTCGCGAGCGGACTCTCGGGCCCCGGGCGCTTCCGCTACGGCGGCGTCCGCGACTTCCTGCTCGGCGTCCGCTTCGTGAGCGGCGACGGCGCCGTGGTGACGGGAGGTGGCAAGGTCGTCAAGAACGCTGCCGGCTTCGACTTCCCGAAGCTGATGGTCGGGAGTCTCGGACGATTCGGTGTGCTCGTGGAGGTGACGTTCAAGGTCTTCCCGCGGCCGCGGGCGCACGCTACGCTCGAGTTCACGGTCGATGGCCTCCGCGCGGGTGTGGAGGCGCTGCACGCGCTCGCGACCGCGTCGCTCGAGCTCGCTTGCCTCGAGTACGATCCCCCCGGGCGGCTCCTGGTCCGCGTAGCCGGCAGCGCCGAAGGGCTCGCCGGACGCCTCGAGCGAGTGCGCGCGAAGCAAGGCGGTGCGTGCACGGCGCACCACGACCAAGACGACGCTGCGTTGTGGCGGAGTGAACGTGAATTCGAGTGGGTGCCGGCGGGGTACGCGCTGGCCAAGGTGGCGCTCAGCCCGACGTCGGTGCTCGAATTCGATGGGGAGCTCGCTCGCCAGGGTCTGTTCGGCCCACGCCGCTACGGCGTCGGCGGCAACGTCGGCTACGTCACCTGTGCGGACGAACGCGAGCGGCGCGCCCTCGATGGTGTGCTCCGGACGCTCGGTCGCGCTGGACTGGCGCTCACGAGTTCGTGGGATGCGCCCCTCCTCGGCGTGCACCGGGGCGGAGCGTTCCAAGAGCGGATCCGGAGCGTGCTCGATCCCGGTGGCACGTTCGCGCTGAGGGCGGGGGGTGTGGTCGATGCAGCATGAGATCGCTGTCGCGGAGATGGGAGCGCTGGCGGAGCCGATGGCGAAGGCGGTCGAATCGTGCGTGCACTGCGGATTCTGCTTGCCGACCTGCCCGACGTACCTGGTGGTGGGCGAGGAGATGCACAGTCCACGCGGGCGCATCGTGCTGATGAAGGAGGTACTCGAGGGGACGCTCCCGTTGGCGGAGGCGACGCCGTATCTCGATCCTTGCCTCGGCTGCCTGGCCTGCGTGACGGCGTGCCCGTCGGGCGTCGAGTACGGGCACCTGATCACGCCGTTTCGGCTCGAGATGGAGGCGACGCGACGGCGGAGCGTGGAAGACCGCGCCGTTCGGACCCTCATTCGCGAGACGCTGCCGTATCCGCGGCGCTTCCGGGTTGCGGCGCGTGCGGGTCGACTCGCGCGGGCACTCGGGAGGTTGGTGCCGCGCCGGCTGCGCGCCATGGTCGACATGCTGCCGAGCACGGTGCCACGGGCGCAGCCTCTCCCGGACATCGTGCGCGCCGTCGGGCCTCGTCGTGCTCGCGTCGCACTCCTCGCCGGCTGCGCCCAGCAGGTGCTCGCCCCCGACATCAACGGCGCGACGATTCGCGTGCTCGCGAGGAACGGCGTCGAGGTGGTGATCCCGAAGCGGCAGACGTGCTGCGGCGCCCTCGCCGCGCATTCGGGCATGAAGGAACAGGCGCAGCGGTTCGCGCGCGCTACCTTGCGTGCGTTCCCCGATGACGTCGACGCCGTGGTGACGAATGCGGCCGGATGCGGTTCGGGTATGCAGGAGTACCCGATCTGGCTGAAGGGGGAGCGCGAGGAGGAGGCCGCGGCGGCGTTCGCCCGGCGAGTGGTCGACGTGAGCGCCTTCCTCGTCGATCTCGGGCTCGGCGAACCACCGCCAGCCGCGCCGCCGCTGCGGATCGCGTACCACGATGCGTGCCATCTCGCGCACGCGCAGGGGGTGACGTCGCAACCGCGCTCGTTGTTGCGGAGCATTCCTGGCGTCGAACTCGTCGAGCTGCACGAGCCGGAGATCTGTTGCGGCTCGGCAGGTACCTACAACCTCGAACAGCCCGTGATCGCCTCGGAGCTCGGGCGACGCAAGGCGGGGTGGGTGGTCGCGGCTGCGCCCGACATCGTGGCGAGCGGCAACATCGGGTGCATCACGCAGCTCGAACGCCACGTCGAGGTGGCAGGCGCGAACGTACGCGTGCTGCACACGATGCAGGTGCTCGATCGTGCCTACGATGGGAGCTTGCGTCGCTGAGGGCGCACCGGCCGTGACGGGCCGGCCCGAGATCGGTTGCATTTGCCGACACCAGGCGGCATCGTGCCGCCCGTACGTCGTGCGCGTGGTCATCCCCTCTATAGTCACGGAATGCAGATGGCGGAGCGTGAGGCGTCGACCCGGTGCCGTGGCCCGCGAATCGAAACGAACGAGCAAGAGGGGGAGTCATGACACGATCCAACGTACCGACGACGCCAGTGACGAGTGTCCACCATGAAGATGCCGGTCTGCCACGGAGCAGAGCTTCGTGGGGCGCCGTGATCGCCGGCACGGTGATGGCGCTCGTCGTCGTCCTCGTGCTCCAAGTGGTGATGCTCTGGCTGGGTCTGACGGCGATCGATCCGGCCTTCGAAGCGGACCCGTTCGCGGGCGTCGGTACCGGCGCCGCCATCGGTTCGCTCGTGACGGCTGCGATCGCTCTCTTCGTGGGAGGCCTGGTGACGGGTCGCCTTGCGAATCGCGTCAACGGCGCCGACGTGTTCCTCCACGGTCTCCTCACGTGGGCGGTCGTCACGCTCGTCACGCTCGTGATGACCGTGACCGCTGCCGGTGCGCTCATAGGAGGCGCGCTCGGCGTGGTCGGTCAGGGCCTCACCGCGCTCGGCGGCGGCGCAGCGGCGCTGGCGCCGGCCGTCGCCACCGAACTCGAGGACGTGATCGAAGAGCAGGGCATGCTGCTCGAAGACGTGCAGGAGGAGATGGCACCGCTCTGGGCGGATCCCGCGGCGCGCAATGAGTTCAGGAGCGTGGTGACGCGAATCCTGCGTGATGGCCGAACAGCCGTCGACCCCGCCGACCGGCAAGAGTTGATCGACGTCGTCGCCACCAACACCGAGCTCTCCGAAGCTGAGGCCGAGGCGCGCGTGGACGATTGGATCGGGCGCTACGAAGCGGTACGCGAGCGGCTGGCAGGTGCCGAGGAGGAACTCCGCCAGGCGGGCCAGCGCGCTGCGGATGCGATCGCGCAGGCAGCCATGTGGGCCTTCTTCGGACTCATCGTCGGGGCGATCATCGCGGCCCTCGGCGCGCGCGCCGGGGCGCCTGCGTCGAGAGCCGAGACGCGCCGGTCGTAGGCGGCGCGCTAGCCGCTCAGCGCCTGCGGCCGCGGAGGCGTCAATCGAAGAAGATCGGACTCGCCCACGCCGCCTGGCCGTCGGCCTGGATCACGCGTACGTAACCGAAGGTCGTCTCCGACGGGGAGACTGCGAGACGTTCGTGATGTGCCAACGAGAACTCGCGCTCCGGCACCGCTCGCGTAACCTGGACGGCGGCGGAGGAGAGCCCACCGACGTGCCGACCCATCGAGCGCCTCACGAGTTCCTCGAGCGACGCCTCGAGATGCACGCCGTTCGCCTGCACCTCGATGCGGGCGCCGACCGAGGCGTCGACGTCGAGGAGCATGGTCTGGGGGCCGCCCGCGTGGTGGTGCGTCCCGCCGGCGCCCCCCGCCGCGTTCGCGAGTGCGCGGCTCATCCACTCGACGGCGGTGTCGCTACGCGCGAGCACCGACTCGGTCGGATCGCGTTCGGCGTTGTCGTGCCCGGAGTACCGAAAGTAGGGCGTCGACTCGATGAGTGCTCCGCCACGGACGGCGGCCCGAGCATGCCACGTCGATCTCGTGCCGTGGCGACCCCATCCGGTCTCGACCCGAAGCTTGTAGCGCCCAGCCGCGAACGTCGCCGAGGCGCCGCCTAAGGGCAGGGGGCGTACGGTCCAGCCGTAGGGACCGCCCGTGATCCACTCCACGCGTACCAACGCGTCCGTGCCCTCCACCAGAACCCGCAGGTGCATCTCGTTGCGGCGCTCGACCTGCTGCCCGGGCCCGGCGCCGTCGACCTCGACGTCGATCCGAATGCGAGCGCCGGTCGACGCAATCGTTCGCCGCGCGCGCAGCGCTTCCCAGATCGACGCTCGGTCGAGCCGCTCGGCGTACACGCCGACGCGGCCGTGCCCGTAGTGGCCGGGGTAGCCGTCGTGCGTATCGCTGCCGGCCTGGAAGCCGAAGCGGTGACCGGCGACCAGGCCGTCTCGCGCCGTCGAGTGGCCGAAGCGCGGGCCCATGTTGTGGTGGTAGGGATAGGGGGCGTCGTCCGCCTCGGAGGAACCATGGTTGGAGAAGATCTCCAGGAGCGGCGACCGCGCAGCGTCGAACGACGGCCAGCTGATGCCTCTATAGCCGGCGTCGTACCCGATGTGATGGGGGAGCACGAGCGGGTCGCAGCCCGCGCCGCGGAGGGTGCGCTCGAGATCGGCTGGCGTGGCGGCGTCGAGGAGTGGGAGGTGTCCCCCGCTCACGTAGACGTTGTGGTCCCCGTGGCGCATCGAGTGCCACTCGTAGCTCGGGAACGTCACGAACGATCCCGGAGTGTTCGTTCGTTCCAGCGTCTCCTGGAGAGCGGCCCAGAAGTGGCGGAGCTTCGCGAACCCGCCATAATGCTTGATCATCGTCTCGTCGTTCTCCTCGAGATCGTGTGGCATGTCGGGCCAGAAGGCGTGCCCCGTGATGCTGCAGAAATCGAGGTGGCCGCGCGCGTTCGCGAGCGCACGCTCGGCCGAACCGTGTCCATATGAGACGGCGCAGTGGGCATGGAGATCGCCCCAGTAGAGGTTCACGTCTGCTCCTTCGTGGGAGCTGACGAACGTCGGGTCATGTGGCTTCCCCTCCTCGACGCGGAAGGTGGTCCATCGCCGACCACCCATCCTCGGGCGGTGTGGTGCGGTGGTAGAAGCTCACGACGATCCGCACCGCGTCGCCGTCCAGGGTCGCGCCGTCGAGGATCACGCGGCCTCCGGCGATGCTGTGCACTCGTGGCGATGCGACGAGTGAGGAGGAGAGCCGTGCAAGCACGTCGCCGAGCGTGGGGTGCTCCTCGACGGCGACACCGTACCGGGCGTTGTGCACCTCGAGGCGGTAGAAAGTCTCGGCGAGGACCTTCATGCTCGGCGTGGCACGCTCGAAGGTCGGCGGTCGGCGGTGCGCGGCATCCGGCAGTGTACGTGGGGCGGCAAAGGTGCATCCGGGCGTCGTATACCACGCGACGGAACCTGCGCGACGGCGTGGCTACGGTCTTGCATGGTCCACGTGAACCTCCTCTTCGCACTCACCGTGCTCCTCGGAGTCGGGTCGGGCCTCGCGCTCGCCCACGACGACGTTCCGAAACTCCCGTTCGCCGACAACCCGGACCCAGACGCGTGCGGCATACCACAGCCGCTCGGTGCCGGTTTCACGGGCGTGCTGCACGCAAACTTCGAAGGTGCGTTGCCGGAGCCGATCGTGCATCTCGTCGATTCGCACCTACGCCGCTCGGTAACGGGTCACGTCCCCGCCGGCTCCGTCGTCGAGGTAAGCCTCTTCCAGAACAATCCCACGCTCGACTTCTACTTCGTGCGGTGGCACGGCCCGGACGGCTGGCACGAGGGCTGGGTCCCAGCGCCGTACCTCACCCTGGTGCGCTGAGGAGACGATTGCTCCCGCGGGCGGCAGGGCTGCGTGTTGCCCAAGCGGCGCTCCTACGCCGATCGCGCCGCACCTAGCGTTCGCACGTCGTTCCCGTGCCGAGCACCGCGTCGGGACAGACGATGCCGTGCCCGTACTCGGAGGCGCTGCCGGCCGGGCGGGCCGTCGCGGCGAGGCGATCGAAGATCGCCTGCGGATCCCCACGGAGCTCGGGCTCGGCGGCGATGAGGAGCGCGGCGGTACCCGCGACGAACGGAGACGCCATCGAGGTTCCCGTGAGGCACTCGACCGCTCCCGGGCCACTCGCGCCGGCACCGGCCATCGTATGGATCGAGCCGAAGCGGCAGACCGCGTCGCTCGTCGCCAGCAGCGGTGCGGCGCCCCCGGGCGCCATGAGGTCGAGCCCGTCGCCGTACGTCGAGAACGATGAGCGTGTGAAGTCCCAGTCGACGGAACCGACCGCGATGACGCGGTCGAGGCGAGCCGGATACGTGACGCCCGAGCTCGAGCCGGTATTGCCGGCCGCGGCCACCATGACGATCCCGAGCGCCGCGATCTCGTCGACGGTCTCCTGGAGGAGCCCGGTCGCACTCGTCGAAAGCGCCGAGCCGAAGCCGACACTGAGATTGATGACGTCGGCGCGGTAGGGACCCGGCGTCGTGCCGTCGATCGGGAGCTGCGCCGCCCAGCGCATGCCTCGAATCACTGCGTCGAGGCTCCCGGCCATGCTCGTGTCGTCCGGAAACACCTTCACCGCGAGCACGAGGGCGCGACGTCCCTTCGCGACCCCCACGACGCGTCCGTCGGCCGAGCTCCCCGCCGCCGCGATGCCGGCGACGTGGGTACCGTGATCGCTCGACGTCCGGACGTCGTCGTCGCCGCAGTAGACGTCGCGCCCGGGAAGCACCTTGGCGCGGATGTCGACGTGATCGACGTTCAAGCCGTCGTCGACGATCGCGACGATCACGGGGTCACCGCTGCCGTCGGCGTCCTCCAGGGCCCACGCCTCCTCGGCGCCGAAATCGCGGAGATACCACTGGGCGAGGTAATGCGCGTCGCTCGGAGTCGCGAGTCGGACGGCCACGTAGTTGCGGCTGACGTGCGCCACGCGCGGGTCGCGGCCCAGCCGCTCCATCGCCCGAGCGATGTCGCGCTCCGGGACGACGGCGAGATCGTGCTCGGCGCCGTGTCCCTGGCGACGAATCTCTGCACCTGCGGATCGCGCCACGTCGAGACCGAGTTGCGCACGTGCAGGGATACCCCTCGGCGGCACGTGATAGCTGATCAGCAGCTCCCCTGGGACGTGACCTCCCTCGGTTGCCGTCGTCGTCGGCTGCTGGCCGGACGCTATCGGCGCGCCAGGAACGATGGAGCACCCCTCCACCATGATCGGGACCTCGGGTGGCGTCGTACTGCAGGCTTGCACGATCAATACGGTGAGCGCAGCCAGGCACCACGCGACGACCCTGAGGCGCATGCGGCGGCGCTCGCCGGGGGTCGGTGCCCGCCCGATCCTGGTCCCGACGCTGGGTTGCTGCTCGGGTTGCTGCTCGGGTTGCTGCGTGGCTCGTGACATCTCGTGAAACTACCCGTTCGGCGACTCCGCCGACGTACGGTGTCTCGCATGCCGCATCCCGATGTGTGCAATCCGCGGGGGCAGCGCGCGTACTCGTTTCACAGTGGAGTGGTGGAACGACAACGTATCCTCGTGGTTGAAGATGACCGCGCGCTGGCGCAGGTCATCGCAGCCGAGCTCGATCGGGCGCACGTCACGCGCGTGGTGCACACGGGAGAGGAGGCGCTCGTGCTGGCCGAAATGGAGCGCTTCGATCTCATCGTGCTCGACCTGAACCTGCCCGATATCGACGGCCTAGCGGTGGCCGAACGGCTAGCGGGGTCGAGCGCGTCCATCCTCATGCTGACGGCCCGTGCCGACGTCCGCAGCAGGGTCGGCGGACTCTATGCGGGCGCCGACGACTACCTCGCGAAGCCCTTCGAGATGGAGGAGCTGCTCGCGCGCGTCCATGCCCAGCTCCGACGACGTGTGCGGGAAGAGGCCTATCACTGTGGACCCTTGACCCTTTGGCCATCGCGCGGGGTGTGCACCATCGACGGCGAGACCCTCCTCCTCACCGCACTCGAGTTCCGACTCCTGGAGCTGCTGATGACGGAGCAGGGGAGAGTGCACTCGAAGGACGCCATCCACGATCGACTCTACGAGGAGACGGCACCGACCTCGAACGCCGTCGAGGCGCTCGTTTCGCGGCTCCGCACGAAGCTCGATGCCGCCGGGGCGCGACATGTGATCGAGAACCTCCGTGGTCTCGGATACGTCGTTCGGACGCCGCGGTGACACTGCGCGTAAGGTTCAGTCTCGCGGCGGCCCTCCTCGCCGTGCTCGTGGCGGTCGGCTTCGGCACCTCGGCGTTCTTCGCCTTCGCTCGGCAGATCGACAGCCAGCTCGAGACGGTGTTGCGTTCCGACCTCGAACGCGTCGCCACGCTGCTCGACCGACCCAGTCTCGGTGCGTCCTTCAGGCCCTCTGGAAACCTCGACGTCATCCTCCAGTTCGTGACCGCAAACGGCGACGTGGTGCTGTCGTGGGGCGCCGAAACGCTCCTCCCGCCGGACGACGGACCGATCCTCCACGACCGCGACGGCCGAACGTACCTCGTCGCCACCGCGCCCTGGCAGTCGACGGCCGGCACCATTCGCCTCGCGCACGATGTGAGCGGCGCGATGCAGGCGCGTCGAGAGCTCGCCGGCGTGCTCGCCGTGAGCGGCATCGTGGTGGTGTTGGTGGCCAGCTTCGCAGCGTTGCTCGGCGTCCAGGGGATTCTCCGACCACTCGCGCTCCTCGCTCGACAGACGCGCGATATGGGCCCGTCGCTCCCGACCGCCGTCGACTACGACGGCCCCGCGGACGAGGTCGGCGACGTCGCGGATGGGCTCAACACGGCGTTCGCCGCCATCCGTCAGCGTCAGGATGAGGAACGAGCCTTCCTCCTGGAGGTCGCCCACGAACTCGCGGCTCCGCTCACGCTCGTGCACTACCACCTCGACGGGCTCCGGCGCGAGCGACCCGACGACGTGACGCTGCGCGCCGCAGCCGACGCCGCACGTGAGCTCCTGCGGACGTCGCAGGACCTGCTCGTGGTCGCGCGAGGAGAGCTCGAGAGCGACGTGACGTACGAAGTCCTCGAACTTCGCGACCTCGTGCGACGCGTCGCGAACGAATACCCGGGCGTGGAGGTCGACACCCCCACCGCTGGCGACGTCGTCGGCGATCCGGAGCGCCTGGTGCAGGTGATCCGAAACGTCGTACGTAACGGCGTACAGGCATGCGGATCGACGAACGGCGTTCGCATCGACCTCGTTCCCGAAGGGAGCGACCAGGTACTTCGTGTGTCGGACAGCGGCTCGGGCATGAGCGACGAGGTGCGCGAGCGAGCGTTCGAACGCGGCTACACCCGCGGCGCAGGCGTGGGCGTCGGCTTGAGTGTCGCGCAGAGTCTCGTCGAACGGCACGGCGGTCGTATCCTCGTTGCTTCCACCTCGCCGGGCGGCACCACGATCGAGGTGCGGATCCCGAGCCTCCACGCGCGCGTCGAGGGCGCGCCCACCGTCAGCGTCCCGTAAGCGTCTCCTGCTATCTTTCCACCACGTGCCGTGTCGTTTCGCGGCGCACTCCGAAGGAGCCATCATGCGTACGCCCGCCGTCCTCGTCGTCGTCCTCGTGCTCTCGCTCGCGTTCGCGGCAGCGTGGAGCTTCCCGGCCGACGCCGAAGTCGTGCTCACGGCCAGCGACGGCACCATCGTCGGCGTGGGCACGTTGGGAGCGGGCGAACGGGTCCTGGTCGACCTACTCGAAGGTTTCGAGGGCGCTGCGCGGCTCATGATCGTCGCACCTGGCGCCGACGTGCTCGTCTTCGACGTGATCGTCGCGGCGGGCGTGATCTACCTCGATGAGGTAGATCTCGTCACGCTGCTCGGCGAGGCAGGGTTCGTAAACGTGTCGATCTCCGTGCCCGAGCTTCGACCGGAATCGAGCGCGGGGGGCGACGATCGCGGCCGGGCCGACGACCGTGACCCCGCCGCTGACCGTGACCCCGCCGCTGACCGTGGTCCCGCCGACGGCGACCAGGGCGGTGGAGGCCCCCCGGGTGACCAGCCAGCTGACGACCCCTCAGCCGGTGGCCCCCCCGCTGAAGACCGCCCCGCGGGTGGTCCTCCCGCTGACGACCGCCCTGCTGGTGGTCCGCCCGCTGACGATCCCGCCGCCGGTGACCCTCCGAGTGACGACCGCCCCGCCGGTGGTCCCCCCACCGATGCAGATGACGGCCGCGGCAACGCCGACGACCGTGCGCGCGAACGAGACGGTGACCGCCCGAACGATGACGCGCGCGAGCGTGCGCCCGACGCCGATGCCCCGGGGGGCGGAAATGCCCAAGATGATGGTGACGACGATGACGACGATGACGATGACGACGATGACGAGCAGCGATGATGCACGACGATGACGACGTGGTGTCGCCGGTCACCACTGACGCTCGTCTCCTTCCCGTGGACGGCGGTTGTGGCGCCGGGCGAAGCTGATCCGCTGATGGCGTGACGGTCCACTCTCGGCGCCGGTCGCACGTGACCGGCGCCGAGACGTGGAACCGAGCGTCGTTGGCCAGTATCATCGAGTCGGGCCCGAACGGGCAGCGCTCCAGGGCACCATCGGAGGCGACGATGGCCGATCTCGAGCACGTGGACTCGGAACTGCGAGCGATCATGCGGCCCTTCGCGGATCGCCTCGAGATCGTGGACGATCGAGCCGGCTACCTGTCGATCGAAACTCGTCACCTCCAGAAGAACGACAAGCGGCTCTGGTTCGGTGGCGTGGAGATCAAGAAGCGATACGTCAGCTATCACCTCATGCCCGTCTATCTGAACCCGGGGCTATTGGCGGAGCTCTCACCGGCGCTGCGTGCGCGGATGCAGGGAAAGTCGTGCTTCAACTTCACGACCGTCGACCCGGCGCTGTTCGGCGAGCTCGAGGAGCTCACGCGTCGCGGCTACGAGGACTATCGACGATCGGGGTACGTCGGTACCGAAGAGTGAGCGGCTCTGTCTACTGACGCCTCGGAGGCATATTGGTCACGAGAGTTCCAGTTCGTACTCGAAGAACTCGTCGACCCGGCGCCAGCCGAGCGATTCGTAGAGCGCCTGCGCAGGCGCATTCGTGACGGCGGTCTTGAGCTGGAGTTTCGTTGCGTGCAACGCGCGCGCCGCATCGGTCGCGTACGCCATCAAGGCTCGCCCGACGCCCCGCCCGCGGGCGACGGGGTCGACGAACAGGTCGTTGAGGATGACGGTCGGGGCGGCCCGGACGGTGGAGAACGTACGGAAGAGCTGCACGAACCCGAGGGGGGTGCCCGCGTCGCTCTCCGCTACGAGCACCGTCGACTCGCCGCGAGCGATCCTTTCCGCTAGGAAGGTGTGCGCGAGCTCCGGGTCCGCCCCTCGTCCGTAGAAGCGCCGATAGGCGTCGAGGAGCGGAGCGATCGCGTCTGCGTCGGCGCTCGACGCCACCCGCACGGCGACACCTTCCGCCGCCGCCGCCGGACGCCGGCGCTCAAGGGCCGTCGCCACACTCGCCACTTCGACACGGATCACGGCCGCCGCCAGCATTCCGGCGAGCGCCTCGCCGGCGATGCCGGCGTCCACGGCCGCCGCCACCTCTCGGTAGTACCAGAGGCTCTCGTCGCGCCCGACCTTGAACCGCTGCCACACGGCGGTGCCGAAGCGCTCGTCGAGGAGATCGCGCTCGAGCGAGGAGAGGTTGGCGTGCGCGTCTGCTGCCTTGAGTCTCAATACGTCGGGATCGACGTCGGGCCCACGAATGTGTCCGAGCATGAACTCGCGGCGATGGCGCCATAGGATGCGCGCAGCTTCGGACTCATCGTGGCCGGCGACGAGGTCCTCCACGGTCGTGGTGAGCTGCGCCTCCATGGCGTCGTCATCCTTCGAGACCGCACGCACGAGGCGTTCGACGCGCCCGCCGAATCGGTCGCGCACCATGGCGAAGGACGCGTCGGTGTCTTCGACCACGTCGTGCAGGAGGCCGGCCACGATCAGGTCCTCGCGCTCGGGGTACTGGTAGGCGAGCGTCTCGGCGACCGCCATCACGTGCGCCACGTACGGTGAGCGGGTCCCCTTGCGAAGATCGTCGCCGTGGTGTTGGCCGATGAAGTCGAACGCGTCATGCCAGCCGCGGATGGGAGCGAATAGCGCCATCATGAGCCTCCAAGTGCCGGCACGCCTCACACGTGCACGATTGCGGCATCATGACGCGTCGAGTTCGGGCGCGCGTCGAGGTGTACCTGAGATTGCGTCGATGTTCCCCGAACGCATCGCGGCCGGGCGTGGACGATCGAGGGCACGTAGCATGACGCCATGAACTCCACCCAATCGCACGCCGAGGAGGCCGGGCGGCCGTGGGACGCCGACCTCCGCGACCTCGACCCCCGCCAGCGCTACAAGCTCCTCGCCGGCCTCGTCGTGCCCCGACCGATCGCGCTCGTGAGCACTCTCGGGTCGAACGGGGTGCGCAACGCCGCGCCCTACAGCTTCTTCAACGTCTTCTCGGAGGACCCGCCCATCGTCGCGATCGGCATCGGTGGGGAGGGGACGAGCGCCTCGCCCTACAAGGACACCCTCCGGAACGTGCTCGACACGGGCGAGTTCGTCGTCAATCTCGTCGACGAGCCCCTGCTCCACGCCATGAACGTGAGCGCGATCGCGTTCCCGTCAGGGACCGACGAGTTCGACGAGGCCGGTTTCGTGGCAGCGCCGTCGGTTCAGGTTGCGGCGCCGCGCATCGCCGCGGCACCGGTGGCGTTCGAGTGTCGCCGCTACGCCGTAGTACCCCTCGGGGATCGCGGGCGCCAACTCCTGTTGGGCGAGATCGTGCACGTGCACGTCCGCGCAGGGCTCATCGATCCGGAGACGCTCGAGGTGGAGGGCCTCCCGCTCATCGGCCGCCTCCACGGACGGGGATGGTACGCGCGGACGACGGATCGCCTCGAGAAGCCGCGGATCACGCTGCAGGAGTGGGAGGCTACCGACTGAGGCCGCCCCCGGGACCTCGGACGAACCGACCCGGGGTCGCACCCGTGTGGGCGCCCGCCGCCAGCACGCGGCGGCCGTTCACCCACACGTCACGGACGCCCTCCGAGAGTCGGTGCGAGTCGTCGAACGTGGCGTGATCGGTGATCGTCTCGGGATCGAACACGACCACGTCGGCGTAGAGCCCCTCGTGTAGTCGACCACGCTCGCGCAGCGACAGGCGATCTGCGACGGCCGACGTCATCTTCCGAATCGCCTCCTCGAGACTCAGCAGCCGCTCTTCGCGGACGTACTTCCGGAGCACCCGTGGGAAGGTGCCGTAGGAGCGCGGATGGACGGGCCCACGCTCCTTCGCCCAGGCGGGATCGAAGCCGCCGGCGTCGCTGGAGAACTTGATCCACGGCTGCGTCACCTGGAGCCGCAGGTTCGACTCGTCCATCGAGAAGTAGATCGTGCCGATGCGCTGCCCCTCGGCCACGAGCAGGTCGAGGGTGGCCTCGATCCAGTCCTGACCTCGCATCTCGGCGATCTCGTCGAGGCGCAGGCCGACGTACGCCTGGTGCTCGGGTCGGGCGAAGCCGACCGGCATGATGCCGTGCGGACCCCCGCGCGTCTCGAGCCCGAGTCCGTCGCTCTCGTCGCGCCCCTCGAGTGCCGCGCGCACACGCGCTCGGACCTCTGAATCGGCGAGGTTCTCGTAGAGCCGCCCGCCTGCAGCAGTCCAGGTGGGGAGGATGGCGGTGAGGCCGGTGCCCGAGGCGGCGTAGGGGTACATGTCGGCGGTGACGTCGAGCCCGTCCGCGCGTGCCCGCGTGATCCGCTCGATCACCGCGGGCATTCGGAACCATGCGCTCGGCCGCGACGCCTTGAGGTGGTAGATCTCCACCGGCACGCCCGCCTCGCGACCGATCATGAGCGCCTCCTCGAGCGCTTCGAGGATGCCGTCTGCTTCGGAGCGGAGGTGCGTGATGTAGACGCCTCCGACGGGTGCCATCGCCCGGCAGACTTCGATCAGTTCGTTGGTGTCGGTGTAGGCGTCGGGTGGGTAGATGAGGGCGTACGACGCTCCGAAGGCGCCGTCGGCCATGGCCTCGGCGAGAACGCGCTGCATGGTGGCGAGTTCGTCGTCGTTCGACGTGCCCATGTCCATTCCGCGCGCGTACTTCCGGAGGGTTCCACCACCGAGGAACGAGCCGACGTTCGGCGAGACGCCGTGCTCCTCCATCGCGCGAAGCCAGTCGCCGAAGCGCGTCCAGGTCGCAGCGCGCTCGCGCCAGGTCGGATCGACCCGGCCCTCGAAGAGCGTACCGGCGAGCGGTTCGGTGTTGCGGCCGCCGATCGGGGACGGCGTCCACGCCTCGCCCATGATCTCGGTCGTCACGCCCTGTGTGATCTTCGACAGGCAACGACCGTCGATCATCAGCGGCAGGATGGCGTGGCTCTGGATGTCGATGAACCCGGGGCAGACGACGTGCCCTGTCGCGTCGACGACGTCGCGCGCCGACTCGAGCGGAATGGTGCCGGGCGGTTCGATCGCAGCGATCCGGTCGCCGGTCATCGCCACGTCGCCGTGCTTCCAGGGGTTGCCGGTGCCGTCGACGACGCGGGCGTGGCGGATGAGGGTGTCGAACGTGGGCATTGGGCCTCCGGGGAGAGCATCGCACGGACCCGCGGGCTATGGTGATCGGGTCTCATCGCCCCGGAGGACACGTGTGTTCGAGCGTTTCGAGCGACTCTCCATCCGCACCGGATCGGTCACCATCGAAGCCGTCGTCGGCGGTCAGGGGCCTCCGGTCCTCCTGCTCCACGGCTATCCGCAGTCGCACGTGATGTGGCACCTCGTCGCGCCGGCGCTCGCCGAGCAGTTCACGGTCGTCGCGACCGACCTCCGCGGGTACGGCGACTCGAGCAAGCCGACGGGGGACGCCGAGCACCGCACGTATTCGAAGCGGAGCATGGCTCGCGACCAGGTCGAGGTAATGACGGCCCTCGGGTTCGAGCGCTTCGCCGTCGTCGGCCACGACCGCGGCGGCCGCGTCGGACACCGCCTGGCGCTCGACCACCCGGAACGCCTCACCGGCCTCGCGGTGCTCGACATCGTGCCGACGTTCCACGTCTTCGACGCGGTCGACCGCTTCATGGCGATCGCCTACTACCACTGGTTCTTCCTGGCGCAGCCTCACGATCTGCCGGAGCGGCTCATCGGCGGCGATCCCCGCCTCTACCTCCATCGCAAGATCGGTGGCTGGGGGACGGGACTCGACGTCTTCGCCCCCGAGGCACTCGCCGAGTACGAGCGCTGTTTCGACGCCGCCACGATCCACGCCTCCTGCGAGGACTATCGCGCGGCCGCGAGTTGCGACCTCGAGCACGACGAAGCCGACCGCGGCCGCCGTCTGTCGCTCCCCCTGCTCGTGCTCTGGGGCGCGAAGGGCGTGGTGCACCAGGCGTACGACGTGCTCGAGGTCTGGCGCGACTACGCGACGGACGTCCGCGGCGGATCGATCCCTTCCGGGCACTACCTCGCCGAGGAGTGCCCGGAGGAGACGACGGCGGCGCTGCGATCCTTCCTCGCAGCCTTGCCGAGTGAACCCGACGCACCCCCCGCCGGAGCGCCGAAATGAAGGTGCTGATCTCGGCCGACATGGAAGGCGTTTGCGGTGTGACCGCCTGGGTGCAGGTCATGCCCCCGGAGTACGGGAGCGCGTCGGCCTCCACCGTCGAATACGAGCGCGCTCGCGCGCGGCTCACGCGTGAGGTGAATGCTGCCGTGGAGGGGGCCCTCGCCGCCGGCGCCGAGGAGGTCATCGTCAACGAGGCCCACAACGGCATGCGCAACCTCGTGCCCGAAGACCTGCACCCCGACGTACGCTTCATCACCGGCTCCGACAAGGCCCTCGGGATGATGCAGGGGGTCGACGAGCCGGGCGTCGCCGCCGTCTTCTTCGTGGGCTACCACGCGAAGGCGGGCACACCGCATGCACCGCTCGCGCACACGTGGACTGGCACCGTGAACGACGTGCGTCTGAATGGCCGCTCCACGGGCGAGTTCGGGATCAACGCCGCGATCGCCGGGCACTTCGGGATACCGGTGACGCTGGTGACCGGCGACGACAAGGCAGTGGCGCAGGTGCAGGAGTTGCTGGGCGAGCGCGTCGTGGGCGTGGTGGTGAAGGTGGGCTACACCACCTTCAGCGCCATCCACCTCCACCCCGTGCGTGCCCAGGCGGCGATTCGCTCCGGCGCCGAGGAGGCGGTGCGACGTGCCACCGAGGCGAAGGTCTGGACGCTCCCGAGCGCGTGTCGTGTCGAGATCGACTTCGACCACCAGGCGCGCGCCGAGGCGTGCCTGAGAATCCCCGGTGTGACGCGAGCCGGTGACCGAACCGTTGCATACACTGCCGACGATGCGCTCGTCTTCAACGCCCTGTTCCGAGCGGTGATCGGGGCCAGCGACGTCTCCTTCGGGCCGTAGTACCGCGCCGAGTCGCGGGCGGTCCATGGATTCCGAAGTGTTCGCTCGGTCGTCGGTCATTGCCGAACGTGGCCTCCGGGCGGATGATGAGAAGATGATCGTCCGGGCGCCGCGAGAGCGGATGCGCCGCACCCTGGAGGCCCGTATGTCCACGTCCATGACGCCGTTGAAGTATCTCGATCGTGCCATGAACTCCTTGCGCGACCTAGGACTGCTTCGCGGCGACGACCGTTCGGCCGAAGCCCCCATCGTGGCGCTTCTCCAGCGCATCAGCGATCTCGACGAGGAGCGCGTGGTCGCGATCACCCGGACCCTCGCTCAGGCGTCGGTCTTCAACGAGGTGGTTCGCTCGCAGGTCGAGGCGATGGACATCGGCACTCGCTACGAGCGTGTCTCGCGCGATTTCGATAGCATCCGCGATGACGCGCGCGCGCTGGTCTCCCAGATGGAGGACGGTCGCATCGACACACGCGAGCGCTTGGCCAACCTCTGGATGAAGGTCACCCGCGGCGACATCTCCGCTCGCTTCGCGCGCATCAAGTCGACCTATCTCGAGGTGAACGCCGCCGCGCAGGATCAGCTCCAGCGCGAGAACCTGATCCTGGAGGCGTACCAAGACTTTCGAGGCGCGCTGAAGCAGGCCGAAGTGCTGGCCCACGAGGTGATGACGAAGGCCCAGGCCGAACTCGACGCCGCCACGGCCGACGTGCAAGCGTCGATGGTGGCGGTCGACGCCTACGAAGGCGACGACGGAGCGGATCGCGCTCGCCTCGAGCTCGCGCGTGACGAGCGCGTTCGAGCGCTGCAGACGAGCGAACGGCGCTATCAGATCGCCAAGGATCTCGCCGACAACCTCACCATCGGCTACAACACGTCCGAGGTGGTGATGGCGCGTCTCATGCAGTCCCACACGGCCAAGGAGCGCGTGAATGCCCAGGCGGTCAGCTTCTTCGGCACCAACGAGACGGTGCTCACCGCGCTCACGGCGTCGTTCACGGGACTGAGCGGGCTGCACGAGAGCACGCGTACGCTCGACACGATGAAAGAGGGCGTGAGCCGCTCCCTCGAGACCCTCGCCGAGATCGGTGGGAAGGTACAGGAGGATGCCCTGCGAGCCGGCTACGGCCCGACGGTGCGCGCCGACGCGGTGCAGCGACTCGTCGACTCGGTCGTGGAGTATCAGGAGCGGTCCCGAGAGATCATCGCGGAGATGCGCGAGCTCGGAACGAAGAACGCCGAGGAGATCCGCGAGGCCGTCGAGGACGGGAAGCGGCGACTTGCGAAGCTCGCGCGTCAGGCCGAGGCCTGATCCGCGGCCATGGCCGACACCGCAGCCGTACGCTCGCGACCCCTCGACGAGGTGATGCTCGCGATGGACGTCGTCGACACGCTTCGGCATCGCCAGACCGTAGTCGCGCAGGAGCTCGAGGGTCCCGAACGCGACGAGGCCCTCCTCGCGCGTTTGCGGCAGATCTACGCCGCGCAGGGGATCGAGGTCTCCGACCGCATCCTGCACGATGGCGTGGCTGCGTTGCGCGAAGATCGCTTCGCCTACCGTCCGCCGCCCGACGACTGGCGCATCCGCCTGGCGCGAATCTACGTGGAACGCGGACGCTGGGGCAAGCGTCTGCTCGGCGTCGTGATCGCCCTCGCGATCGGCGTGGGGGCCTACCAATTCGCCATCGTGGCGCCTCGCGACGCGATCTCGGCGGAGATCGAGCGGACGCACGCAGCGATCGGGGCCGTCGCCGTGGACGAGGGGGCACGCCTCGGCGCCGATACCCTCCACGCCCGTGGCCGCGCCGCGATCGCGGCGGGCGACACGCGCACGGCACAGGCGACGCTGGCTGAACTCGGGGAGCTCCAGGCGAGTCTCGAGCGCTCCTACTCGCTGCTCGTGGTCATCGGGCCTGACGTCGTGAGTGGCGTCTGGCGCGTGCCCGACATGAACGTCGAGGCGCGCAACCACTACCTCATCGTCGAGGCCGTGGACGAGCGTGGCGGACCCGTCGCGCTGCCCGTCCGCAGCGAAGAGACGGGACGGATCGAGCAGGTGACCACGTTCGGGCTCAGGGTCGATGAAGCGACGTGGAATCGCGTCGCCGCCGACCTCGAGGACGACGGCATCATCCAGGAGCGGCTCGTGGCGGTGAAGCGGCCGGGCGTCCTCGAGCCCGAATACCTCGTCGAGACCACGGGCGGGACGATCACGCGATGGTAGCGATTCATCTCGGGTGTGCACCGTGATCACGGGCCGCCAGACCCTCGCCGACATCACCGGTGCTCTGCGCGACGAGCGTGCCCGCCTCGAGGAGGTCGATCGTCGCCTCAAGTCCGCGAACGAGCGCTTGGTGGGCATCGATGCGGCGCGCACGAAGGAGATCGCTGCGCTGGCGCGACTGCACGTGGGTGAGCTCGCTACCGGCGCAGAGGAGCGCCTCGAGGGGAGCGACGCGCGCGTCGCCGCCATGCTCCAACGGCGCGAGTCCGAGCGCGCGTCACTCGAGGCTCGGCTGCGCGACCTCGTCGCAGCGGCCGAGCGGCTGGAGCGGGAGCGGATCCCACTCGTCGATGCGCTGGAGGTCGCGACCATGGCGGTCGATGACGCCGAGGCAGCGACGCAAGCGCGCCTCGAGCGCGACGACGCCTACCGCGCGCAGCGCGAGCGAGCGGTCGCCACGGAACGCACCGCTCGACACGCAGACGAGAAAGCGCTCGCGAGTCAGGAGGAGCGCCTCGAGAAGGGTCGTGCCTTCGAGGCCGACCCGATCTTCATGTACCTGTGGCGACGCGGGTACGGCACGCCCGCATACCGTGCCTGGCCGCTCGTGCGGCGGCTCGATCGGGCGGTCGCGAGGTTGATTCCCTTCGAGTCAGCGAGGGTGAACTACGCCCGACTCGTGGAGCTGCCCGAGCGCTTGCGCGAGCACGCCGACGCCGTGGCGAGCGCTGCGGACGCCGAGCTCGAGTCGTTGCACGGGCGCGACATGGAAGCGCGTGTAGCCGACGGCGTCGACGCGCTCGAAGCGGAGCGCGACGTGGCCGAAGCTGCGCTCGCACGTCACGACGCCGTCATCGCCGATGTCGACGAGGAGCGGCAGGAGACGTTCGACGGGATCGAACGAATGGACCGTGGCGAAGACGACGCCTTCGCCGAGGCGGTCGCCTTCCTCGCTTCCGAACTCGCGCGCGACGACGTGCAGGCGTTACGGCGCGCCGCGCTCGCCACGCCCTACCCCGAGGACGACGTGATCGTGGGGCGCCTTCTCGACCTCGAGGCGGAGCGCGACCGGCTCGCCACCACCGTCGGCGATCTCGAGGGCGTCGCCCAGCAGGTTCGTGAACGGTCGCTCGAGCTCGATGCGGTGCGACGCGAGTACACCGCTCGTCGCTTCGACGAGCCGGGCTCCGCCTACGCCGACGGTGACCTCGTCACCAACATGTTGTCGCAGTTCCTCCGGGGAGCCGCAACGCGAGATGTGCTGTGGCGCGTGCTCGAAGGGCAACGGAGCACGGCCTCGCGTCGTTCCAACCCGACCTTCGGATCGGGCGGCTTCGGACGGGGGAGTCCCTGGACTGGCGGCGGCGCTTCGAGGGGCTCGAGCGCTGCGGGCCGCATGGGGTCCGGAGGTGCGCGCGGCGGACGCGTGGGCGGCGGCGGCGGTCGATCGTCGGGTGGTCTGACCGGCGGCGGCTTCAAGACGGGGGGCCGCATGGGTGGGCGCGGCTTCAAGACCGGCGGGAAGCGTTGATGACCGGAAGCGCTCACCAGGGTATCGAGGCCCCAGTGTGGTCGAAGAAGCCGCCGGAGTCGCCCGGCTCGAGACGCTCGAGCAGGTCGAGGAGGGCGCTCGCGGCCGCGTCCGGCGTTCGCGCCTCCTGGCCGCCGCCGCCGAATGGCGCGGAGAGTCCACTCTCGACGTGGCCGGGATGGAGCGCCACGCACAATGCTTCCTTGCGACTGCGCGCGAGTTCGTTCGCGGCGCTCCGCACGAGTTGGTTGAGCGCGGCCTTCGAGGCTCTGTAGCCGTACCAGCCGCCGACCGTGTTCTCGCCGATGCTCGCGACCCGCGCCGAGAGGGTGGCGAAGACCGCCGTGCCGTCGCGCGGGAGGAGCGGCAGGAAGTGCTTCATCAGCAGCGCGGGACCGATCGCGTTGATCGCGAACGAGCGTGCGAGGCGCTCGCCATCGAGGTGACGCCACGTCTTCTCGGGCATGTGGTCGTCGCCGTGTAGGAACCCGGTGGCGTCGATCACGAGGCGGAGCGGACCGCCACGCTCCTCGACCGCGGCCGCGGCGGCCGCGATACTCGCTTCGTCCAGCAGATCGACCGGTGGATCGCTCGTGCGGGAGAAGCCGTGGCTCGCCTCGAAGCGGTCGTCGGCGCGGAGCCGCTCGAGCAGCGCACCGCCGATCGCTCCCGACGAGCCGATCACGACGGCCACGCCGTCGGACGGAATCGCTGCGGTCGTGCGCGATGTATCGGTCATGTGCCACGGTACGGCCGCTATGGCGCGCGCTTCAGTAGGCCCTACGGGATTGGGCGAGAGACTCGGGGACGCTCGCCGAACGACGCGTACAAGAGGGCGACGAGCACGCTCACGGTCACGAGACCGGCTGCCAGCGCATAGCCCACCCCTACCGTCCCCTGCGCATGGCTCCAGTACGCGCGCGCCGCCCACGTGGGGGGGAAGGCGACGCCGATCACCGCGCTCCAGGGTTCGGGAACGAAGTACGCCGCGATCGGCAGCAGGAAGAGCGCACCGAGGAGCTTCTGTAGACCGACACCGTGGACCTTGTTCGCCGCGAAGATGGCGAAGAAGAGCATCACGGCCGGCGCCACGAGCGCGGCGAGGAACGAGGTCGCGAGGAGCGGTGCGACGGCGAGCGGCGCGATCCCGGTGAGATGCACGCAGATCGGAAGGAGCACGAACGAGAGCAATGCCGTGAGCGTGCCTCGGTAGGCGAGGAACCGAGCGAACGGGAGCGGTGTGACGCGCAGTGCGTCGAGGGTGCGCTCGTCGCGCTCCTCGAGGAGCATGAAGCCACCGACGGTGCCGATGGCGAAAGGCGTCATGAGCACCACGAGATAGGCGACCAGGAGGGGAGCGTACGGCTCGAGGTCGAGCGCCCATTCCTCGAGGAGCCAGGCGGCGAGGGGTGGATACCCGAAGCGGAGGAGCAGCGCGGTGAGCACCGGGATCGCGATCGCTCCGAGCAGGTAGGCATCCCTACGGACGATCTTCGCGTCGGCGCGGAGCAGGGCGCCGATGGTGGCGGCGCGCACCTCAGGCCGCCGTACGAAGGACGTGGGCATCGAAGGCCGCTCGCGACCAGGCGAGTCCGGCCACCACGACCGTGGCGCCGAATGCGAGGGCGTAGAGGAGTTGGCCTGGGCGAATGCCGGTGATGGCGCCCTCGAAGAGCACGAGGGCGGGCATGGTCGGCCAGAGGTAGAGCAGCGGGTGGTGCCACGGGCTCACCAGCGTAACGATCGGGAGGAACAACGGCGCCACGAAGAGTGGCGAGGTGATGAGGAAGTTCGTCACGGAACGGTAGCGGGCCACCACGACGAGTCCCGTCACCGTCGCCAGCGCGCCTTGGATCACGATGCCCGCGAGCAGCAGTGGGAAGGCGCGCGTGACGCCGAGCGTGAGGAGCACGAAGAGCGTGCCCTCCAGCGTCGCCAGACCAGCCAGCGTGATCAGCTTCGAGAGGAGGTACTCGCGCGTGCGCAGCGGCGTGACCGCGAGCGCGTCGAGCGTCCGATCGCCGCGCTCGAAGAGCACCTGCGCCGACGCGAAGGCGAACGCCGTCGCGCCGACGAACATGAAGAGGAGCCCCGGCATCGCCGCCTGCGCGAGATCGGGCGGCAGCAGCGTGCGCACGACGGCCACGAGCAGGATCAACGCCACGGCCGTGAACACCGGCAAACCGTTGCGCCGCTGGAGACGGAGGTCGACGCCGATCGTGTGCGTGAGTCGGCGGAGGGCGGGCGTCACGAGAGCGCCTTGCCGGTCACCTCGAGGAAGATCCGTTCGAGCGTCGCCTCCATCGTGTGGAGGGACCGAACTCGACCATCGCGGAGCGCCGTCGTGAACGCCGGCGCATCGGCGAGCCCCTCGAGCGGGTACTCATGCACCTCGCCATCGTGCGTCTCGACGCGCACGGCGCGCTTGCCGAAGCGCTCGCGCAGCGCGACGGGCGTGTCGAGGAGCGCGATCTCGCCGTCCGTGATGAAGGCGACGCGGTCGCACAGTTCGTCGGCGATGGTCATGGCATGCGTGGTCAGGACCACGGTCGCGCCGGCGTCGCGGTGCTCGAGGATGAGGTCCGTCACGAGCCGGGCGTTCCCCGGATCGAGTCCCGAGGTCGGTTCGTCGAGGAAGAGGAGCTTGGGGTGGTGGATGAGCGCGCGCGCGAAGGAGAGTCGCATCTGCATCCCTTTCGAGTAGCGCGCCACCGGCACGCGTGCGGCGTCCGCCAACCCGACCTGGCGGAGCAGGTCGATGGGGTCGCGCGTCGCCCCGGAGTAGAGCGAGCGGAAGTACGCGAGGTTCTCGAGCCCGGTCATCTTGCCGTAGTGGTTCGGTGCCTCGAAGCCGACGCCCACGAACTCGAAGAGGTCGCTCCCCCAGGCGTGCACGTCGCGTCCGAGCACGCGGGCGCTGCCCTCGTACGGGTGGAGGAGGCCGGTGAGGATCTTCTGGATGGTGCTCTTGCCGGCGCCGCTCGGGCCGAGGAATCCGAATATCTCACCTTCGACGACGTCGAAGGTGGCGTGCCGCACCGCCGGCCGCGTGCCTCGCGCGTACGTGAAGCGGAGGTCGTCGACGCGGATCATGGCGACGCCAGCCCCCGCAGGAAGACGGCGATGGCCTCGCGCACGTAGGTCTCACGCTCCGGCATCCCTTCACCGAGGTGCGGCATGAGTTCGGTGGTGAGGACGAACGCGAACATCGAGCCGAGGAAGATGCGGGCGCCGCTCTCGACGTCGTGCGGCCGGAGTCGACCAGCCTCGACCTGATGGGCGAGGTAGCCGCTGAGGAAGGCGACCACCGCGCGCTGACCCGCTGCGTGACCGGAGGCGAGGTCGGGCGTTCGAATCGCCTCGCCGAAGAAGATCCTGAGGAGCTCGCGACCGTACGGCGCGTCGAGGGTGGCGTAGTAGGCGTGCATGAGGCGCGGCAACGCCACCTCGGGCGGGAGCGCCATCAGGGCCGCCGGATCGCGCGTCTCCTGCACGAGGGGCGAGAGTTCGGAGACGACCGCGTCGGCGAGGGCGTCCTTGTCGCGGAAGTAGTGGTAGATGAGCGACGGGGAGGCGAGGCCGGCCTCGCGTGCGATGCGCTTGATGGAGGCGCCGGCGATCCCCTCCGTCGCCATCACTCGCAGGGCGGCTTCGAGGATGGTGCGGCGGCGGTTCTCTGCGGGAGGTGGTGTCATGGGCGTCGAGTGTGGTTGATCGAACGTTCGATCAATTTCCCGTGTCAATGCTACGCGCCGTCGGGCCGAGCGTCAACCTTCGGGCTCGTGGCGCGCTGCGCTACCGGCCCATGTTGAGCAGCACACCGCCGAAGCCGTTGCCGTTCTCACCGACGATCGTCTGCGGCATCACGCCGTCCCAGCGCTCGATGAACTGGAGTTGCAGGATCTCGGGGTTGCGGCGAAGCGCCTGCCCCTGAATGTCGATCGCCTCGGCCTCGGCGATCGATTGGAGCCGGCGGGCCTGCGCTTCTCCCTCGGCCCGCGCGATGCGCTGACGCGCTTCGGCCTCGATCTGCGCGACCGTGTTCTCCGCGGCGATCGCCGCCTGCTGCGCCTGGATCTGCTCCTCGATGCGGGTGCGGATGCCCTCCGGCATCTCGAAGTCCGACGTGAGCTGGAAGTCGTTGAGCACGAATCCCTCTTCGACGAGACGCTCCTGGATGCACTCGATGGTCGAGTTCATGAAGTCGCCTCTGCCTTGGCCGATGAGCGCATCGACGCGCATGCTGCCCGCAGCGCGAAGCATGCAGCCGTTGACGCGGTCGCGGATCTCGTTGTCGATCATCTGCTCGAGCGTGCGGCGGTACTTGATGTAGAGGGCGGGCGTGGCAGCGGGGTCGACGCCGAGGCTGATGGAGACGTCGACGCCGAGGCGCACCCCCTCGGTGCTGTTGAAGCGGAGCGCGTCGGGGCCGTACCACTCGTAGCGCTGCGTGATGTAGGGATAGCGAACGATCTGCGTGCTGATCGGGTTGTAGACGACCCAACCGCTCACCACCGAGACGTCGCTGACGGTGCGGCTCTCACCGAGGAGGTCGACCTTGAGGCCGACGTTGCCCGGTTCGACGCGCGTGCAGGCGGCGGTGAGGAGGAGCAGGATCGGCAAGAGAACGGTGAGACGATGCATGGGGAGTCCTTTCGTCGGCGCTGGTCTTCCTCGAGCTGCTGAGGCTCCGAGCCGCCGGCCAAGCGATGGGTGGGTCAGATTCCAATGCGAGTCTGCTTCCTCGAAGATTGGAACACGGCGGGCGCTGGTGCGTACAGCCGGGTCGTGAGCTCGCCGAACGCGGCGGCGCGGTACCGTGCGTGGCGTCCGATGCACCCGAGCTCGAACGGAGACCTCCGTGAAGTTGATCCACACCGCAGATTGGCACCTCGGCAAACGCCTGCAGGGTTTCGCGCTCGGCGAGCAGCAGCGCGAGGCCCTCGCGGGCCTTCTCGCCGTGGTGGACGAGGAGCAGCCCGAGGCGGTGGTGGTGGCGGGCGACGTCTTCGACACCCCCGTCCCGCCGCTCACCGCGCTCGACACGTGGGACTGGTTCGTCGGCGAACTCGTCGGCGAGCGGGGCGTACCCCTCGTCGCCATCCCAGGGAATCACGACCACGCCGAGCGTCTCGGCCTGAACGCACGTATCGCGCGGCGCTCCGGACTGCACGTCCTCAACGTCCTCGGCCAGTCGCACGACTGCGTGCGTGTGGGCGGCGTCGAGATCTTCGGCGTGCCGTTCCACAAGCCCTCGCACGTCCGGGCCGCCTGGGGCGAAGAGATGACCGGCTTCGACGGGGATTACGACGGCGCCATGGCGCGCGTGCTCGACCGAATCCGCGGCGCACGCACCCCGGGAGCGCCGGCGGTCGTGGTCGCCCACGCCTTCGTCGAGGGCGCCGGCGCCGAGCCCGAGGGCGAGGACGCGATCCTCGTCGGTGGCACCGGCGGCGTGCGCGTCGACACCTTCGACGGCTTCGACTACGCAGCCCTCGGTCACATCCACGGCGCTCGATCGCTCGCAGGGCGTAGCGAGACGCGCACGACGATGCGATACGCCGGCAGCACCTACGCCTGTTCCTTCTCCGAAGCGGGCCAGACGAAGAGCGTCGACGTGGTGGAGATCGACTCGGACGGGGTTCGCGTGCGGCCGGTCCCGGTCGCGGTGGGCCGGCGTGTCCGCGTGATCGAGGGGAAGTCCTTCGCGCAGGTGCTCGACGAGGCGCCGCGGTTCGATGCGCGCGAGCGCGACGACTACGTACTCGTCCGTGTGACGGACACCGGACCACTCGATGGGCCGCTCGCGCGGCTCCGCGAGCACTACCCCCACGCGCTGCTGCAGCAGCCGGCCATCACCATGCCGGCGGTGAGCGCGCGCTTCGCCGGCGACGCCCGCACGGTCGGCGTGGAGGAGGCATTCCGGGCCTTCTACCGCCATGTCCACGGCGCCGACATCGATGGCCTGGAGGAGGACGCGCTCCTCGAGGTGCTCGGTGCCGACGGCGATGACGATGCCGACTCCGTCGATGGCGCCTCGACTCCGCAGCGTGCCCCGGCATGAAGCCGATCGCGTTGAAGCTCGAGGCCTTCGGACCCTTCGTCGAGACGCAGACGATCGAGTTCGAGGCGTTCTCGGCGCACGGCCTCTTCCTCATCCACGGCGCCACCGGAAGCGGCAAGAGCACCCTCCTCGACGCACTCACCTACGCACTATTCGACTCCAAGAGCGTGGAGCGCGGAGGCGCCGATTTCGTGTCGACCCTCGATCCCGGAGCCACCACGCGCGTCACCTTCGAGTTCGAGCACGGTGGGCGCGCCTACCGGATCATGCGGCAACCGGCGCAGTGGCGCCGGAGCAAGCGTGGTGACGCCGACGAATTGGTCCAGGTCCAGAGCGAGGCGGAGCTCCAGGACCTCACCGATCGCCGTGTCCTGGCGACCAAGACCTCCGACACCACCCGCGAGGTCGAGCGCCTGCTCAACATGACCGTCGAGCAGTTCCGACAGACGGTCGTGCTCCCGCAGGGGGAGTTCCGGAGCGTGATCACCGACCACAAGACGCGTCGTGAGGTGCTCGCGCGCGTCTTCCGAACGAGCCGCTTCGCACGGCTCACCGACCGGATCCGACGACGTGCAGACGCGCTCGACGCCCAGGCGGGGCAGCTCCAGGAGCGACGGCGCGCCATCCTGGCCGACACGGGGGTCAACAGCACCACGGTCCTCGCCGCGACTCTCGCCACCGCCGCGGCGGCGCGCGACGAGGCCGCCCGCGAGCGAGCACGCCGCGACGAAGTCCGTATCCTCGCCGCCGCGCGTGTGGAGGCGGCCGGGCGGCTCGCCGCATCGTTCGCCGAGCTCGACGGGCTCCGCGCCACCCTCGCCGACCTCGAGGCGCAGCGGAGCGCGATCGACCTCGAACGGACGCGCTGCGAACGTGGCACGCGGGCCGCGCGGGTGCTCGACCTCAGGGACGCGTACGCGAGCGCGCGCGTCGAAGCGACTGCCACGCGCACCGCGACGCACGGGGCGGGCGCGGCGGTCGATTCCGCCGTCGAGGCGCTCCAAAAGGCGGCCGTGGCGCTCGATCGGGAGCAGGCGCGCGAAGGGGAGCGAGCGCTGGCGCTCGAGCGCGAGCGCTCGCTCCGCGCGCTCGCGGGGCCCCTCGCCGATCTACGCGAGGCGCGCGCCGAAGCCGACGCGAAGGCGGAGGCGCTCACGCGCGCCGAGCTCGATCTCGCTGCTGCGACGACCGCCGTCGCGGAACATCAGCAGCGTCGACACGCACTGTCGGAGGTCCGCGTCGGACTCCGGCGCGTGGTCGCGACCGACCGCGAGGTGCGCGAGGGGGCGCGCGTCCTCGAGGCGCACGTGGTCGCGCTTCGCCAAGTCGAGGAGCAAGAGCGGATCGCGTCGGCGGCTCGTCACTCGCTCGCGAACGCGAACGGCGGCGAAGACGCCGCGGCGCGCTGGCTGCTCGATCTGCGCGACCATGCGGCGGGACTGCTCGCGAGTGACCTGCGGCCGGGCGAAGCCTGCCCCGTCTGCGGCTCGACCGATCACCCGGCGCTCGGGCAGCCCGCGGACGTCGGCGCCGTCACGGCACTCCTCGACACGTATCGCGAGGAGAGTGCCCTGATCGCCACACTGCGCGCAGCGATCGACCTCGCGGAGCGGCGTCGGCGCGAAATCCTCGCTGAGCGCGGTTGGGCCAGTGACGAGGTCCCGGACGCCGCCGACGTGCGCGAGCGCGCCGCTGCGGCCGCGGCGAGCCTCGAGGAGGTGGAGGCCGCACGTCGGCAGCTCGAACGGATCGACGCCGAGTGCGACGCCCTCGACGTACGGGGGCCCGAGCTCGAGGTGCGGCACCGCGAGCTCGTCCGCGAGCACGGCTCGCTCGACGGGGAGGTACGGGGGCTGCGAGCGCGCGCCGCGGCCCTGGAGGAGCGCGTCGATCCGGCGCTGCGCGATCCTGGCGCCTTCGAGACGGAGCTCGCCGCCGCCGAAGCGGCCACCGCGCGTCTCACCCGATCACTCGCGGAGGCGGAACGCGCGCACCTACGTGCGACCTCCGATGTCGAACGAGCGCGCGGCGAGCACATCCTGCGCAGCGAGCGCGCGCAAGCCGCCGAATCGGCGGCCGAAGCGGCCGAAGGGGCATTCTTCGAGCGGCTCCGCGAACAAGGCTTCGACACCCCCGACGCCCTGGCCGCCGCCGAGGTTCCGACGGAGGACCTCGAGCGCACGACGGCGCGACTTGCGCAGTTCGACGCCGAGCGCTCGGGTGCCATGGGGAGTCTGCGCGTGGTCGCCGCGCAGCTCGAAGGGAAGGAACGCCCAGACCTCGACGCGCTGCACTCACGCGCGGGCGACGCCGAGGCCGCCTGGACCGAGGCAGATGAGGGGCTGACGCGCGCGAACGAGGCGCTGCATCGGCTCGTGGCGGCCGACCGCGAGCTGCGTGACGTGCAGGAGCGCTACGACGCACTCGGCGATCGTCTCGAGGCTACCGCGAGGCTCGCCGAGCTGGCGTCCGGCCGGGTGCGGGGCCGCGCGAAGATCGACTTCGAGACGTTCGTGATCGAGAGCATCGTCGCTGAGGTCCTGTCGATCGGGAACGCGCATCTGCACGGCATGACGGACGGACGCTACACACTCCACCTGGTCGACCGCGATGAAGAAGCGGGCCGACGCGGGCTCGAGCTCGAGGTGTCGGACAACTTCTCCGGCGGCGGCCGACGCCCCGTGAAGACGCTCTCGGGCGGTGAAGGCTTCCTCGCCAGCCTCGCGCTCGCGCTGGGCTTGAGCGAGAGCGCGGAGCGCACGAGTGGTGCCTCGGAACTCGGCGCGCTCTTCATCGACGAGGGCTTCGGGAGCCTCGACGCGGCGGCCCTCGACACCGTCGTCGGAGTGCTCCGCACGCTGCCGAACGACGGTCGCGTCGTGGGCGTGATCACGCACGTCGACGAGATGAAGCGGCGGATCCCCGCGCAGTTGCTGGTGGAGCGCCACGCGGTGGGGAGTCGCGTCACGCGCTGCCTCGACGGCTGAGCGAACGGGGCGACCACCCGCGGTGTGGCGGGGGGGTCGCCTCTCAGTGCCGAGCTGTGTGGGTCGCGAGGTCGATCAGCGGCTCGCCACGCCGTCGTAGCGCACCACGGCTCCGCCGGGCCCGCCGGCGCCGTTCATCGTCAGGAAGACGTCGCCCTCGGGGTTGAACGCGAGCGCAGTGGGGAAGGAGAGCGCCGAGAGCACCTCGCTCGATCCGCCGTCGGCGATGCGCAGCAGCGCACCGCTGTTCGGCATCGGGCCCTCCTGCGTGAACTGGCCGAGTTGCACTGCGTACAGCGCGCCGTCGGGGCCGAAGGCGATGTCGGTGACCATCGTCAGACCGAGCGCGTGGTCGGTGACGACGCCGTCGGGGGAGACGGCGACGATCTTGCCGGAACCGGGCACGAAGGGGAAGCCCGGCAGCAGCGCGACGTAGATCGTACCGTCCGCGTCCACGGCGATCCCGGTGGGGACCGGATCGGACTCCATCGCACCGCCGCGGTTCGGATTCGGCATAGGGCCCTCGATACCCTCGAACACGGCGACGAGCTCGATGGTGCCATCGGCGGGGTTCACGCGGAGGAGGGAGTTGGCGCCCGCGTCGGCCACCCACACCCAGCCGTCGGGCCCGACCGCCAGCCCGTAGGGGTGGCTCTCGCGGATGAAGCCGTCCGGGTTCTCGGCGTCTTCGAAGGCCCAAGTGTCGGCGACGCTCGTCACGGACGCGTCATCGATCCGAACGATACTCGCCATGAGCGGCATCGGCTCAGGCCCCGCGGTCTCGATCCAGAACCCGCTGGTGGCGTAGAGCGCGCCGTCCAAGAAGGCGAGACGCGCGCCGCCCTCGACCCCCATCGGGGTCGCGAGCGACGGCAGATGCGCGATCTCGGTGGTCTCGCCGTCCGGGGAGACACGCAAGATGCGGGACGTGGTCCCGAGGCTGAGTACCGTCGTCTCGCCGCTGGCCTCGTCACGCATCTCGATGGTCTCGTCCCCACCGGTACCCGATTCGACGACCCAGAGGTTGCCGTCGTCGTCCATGGCCAACCCCATGGGCCCGTTCAGACCGTCGACCACGGTGCTGCCCTCCTGGGCAGTCGCGAGAGAGATCGCGAAGAGGCAGGCGAGTGCGAGGAGTGTGGTCCTGATGTGCTTCATGAACGTTCCTTTCGACATGCATGCGATGTCGTGAGCGGGTTCGTCGTCGACGGGTCGTGACTACGCTGAGTGAACGATCGCTCCTCTCTCGGCTACGGCTGCATGAGTAGATCGATCAGGGCTGCGAGCTCCCGCTCGCTGAAGTTCGTATAGGCCGGCATCGCGTGTGGCGTGGCGGCGTACCCGGGGACGACGTAGATCGCGGGTTCGACGATGCTCTCCCGGAGGTACTCCGCGATCGTAGTGGCCCGTCCCCGGTAGTTCGGATCCGAGAGGCGCTCCTCTGCCCGCGAACGAGCGTCGTCGTGCGTGGGTCCGAACGCGCCCGTCGTCCCGGCCGACGTCAGGCTGTGGCACGCGCCGCAGTAGGATCCGAGGTAGATCTCCACGCCGTACGACACGTCCTCGGAGTCCGCAGGCGAGGGTGCGACAGCTCCGCCTGATCCGAGCGCGATGCTGGCGCCGAGCACGAGTGCGGCGACGAGGGTCGTGGCGACGAGGGTCGTGGCGCCGAGGAGACGCCATCGTGCTGGCGCAGCGATGCCCGCCCCTGCTCGAATCGCGCCACGTTCGACGTTCGGCATCTCGCCTCACCCTCCCCATTCACGGTCGGCGAGTGCGTTGCACGTCGCGCCGCGTCGTCGCTCACCGTGCCCCACCTGACGTCCCGCCGTCATGGGCCCAGGAACCCGGGCGATCGGGCGCCCGTGCGCTGTTGAAGCGAGCATGAGCGTAGAGCCGCGGGCCCGTCGAATGCAAGAGGGGAGCGAGGCGAGGTCTCACGGTCGCTCACGGACGTGGCGCGCAATGGCCCGCGCCGCCGCGGGTGCCTCGCGACGAAGCTGCTGCAACCACGTCTCCAGCGTGGGGTAGCGATACCCCACGAGGTAGAGCCCATCGGTGCCGACGGCCGCGAAGTCGTCGGTCTCGGGGCGGCCGGCGGCGTCGAAGCGGACGTGCCGAGCGACGGCGTCGAGCGCCGGTCGATACCCCGTCGCGAGCACGATCACGTCGAAGGCGTCCGACGACCCGTCGCCGAAGGTCGCCCCGTGCTCCGTGAGCGCCACCACCTCCGGCCGGATGGTGATGCGGGCATCGGCGGCGGCCGCGAGCAACGCCGCGCCGACCACCGGAAAGGCGTCCGTGAGCTGCCCCGCCGGCCAGCGGAGCCCAGCGACGCTCGGCTCGTGCCGGAGTCGCCGGAGCAGCGCGTCCGCCACGGAAGGGGGCAAGCGGCGCCAGAGCCGCCCCGCATGCTGCGTGATCGGGCCGGGGTGGGGAACGAAGACCACGCCACCGCGCACCGACACGGTCGTCGGCGAGCCGACGCTCGAGGCATCGAGCGCAACGTCGTTGCCCGTGTTGCCGAGGCCGACGACGAGCACGCGCGCGCCGCGGAGCTCCTCGCGATCGCGGTACGAGGCGGCGTGCAGGAGCCGGCCGCGGAAGACGTCCGATCCCGGGAGGGGTGGAGCGATCGGCGCGCTCCAGATCCCCGTGGCCAGTACCAGTCGGCGCGTCAGGTGCTCGCCGGCGCTCGTGGCGAGACGCCAGATCCCGCCCTCGTGCGCAGTGGCCTCCACGTGGACTCCCTCGCGAACGTCGAGGGCGAAGTACCGCGCGTACGTGCGTAGGTACTCGGTCATCTCCACGGCGCTCGGGAAGGGCGTCCGGGTACCGCGCCAAGCGAGACCGGGTAACGACGCCATCTCGGTTCGTGTGTGGAGGTGCATACCCGCGTACTGGCGGGACCACGTCTCGCCGACGCGCCCGCGCTCCAGGAGGGGCGCCCGCACGCCTAGTCGGCCGAGTTCGCGCGCCACCGCCAGCCCCGCCGGACCGGCGCCGACGATCGTCACGTCGTCGATCGTCACGTCGTCGCACGTCACGTCGTCGATCGTCGCGTCTTCGATCTGCACGGCCTCGGTCACGGACGCGAGGCGCCGAACGTCTCTGCCAGACCTCGCTCGAGAGGACGCGGTTCGAAGCCGAGCGCTCGACGGGCGAGCGCGTCGTCGCCGTAGTAGGTGGTGCCGCCACCGACGCGCATACCCTCCGACGAGAACTCGCCTGGCACCCGAACGACGCGTTCGACCACCGCCATGAGCCCCGCGAGGCCGCGCAGGACGATCGGCGGTACGAACACCCCTCGCAGCGGCGTGCCGAACACGCGCGCAGCGGTTTCGAAGCCTTCGCGAAAGGTGTGGCAGGGGCCGGTCACGATGTAGGAGCGGCCGATCTCGCCGCGCTCCATCGCCCGCACGTGGGCGTCGGCGATGTCGTCGATGTGCGCCCAACAGACGCCGGCGGAGCCCCCCGGCAACAGCACGCGCCGACCCTCGAGCGCTCGACGCATCAACGCGCCCATCTGTCCGGTGTCTCCGGGGCCGTAGACGAGACCGGGCATCAGCACCACGAGGGGGAGGCCCTTCGCGATGAGCGGGAGGGCGACCTCGTGATGGGCGCGTGCCTTGGTCTCGTCGTAGCGGCTGATGTGCCGCCCCTCGAAGCGGTAGGACTCGTCGACGACGCGGCCGTGGGTGTTCGAGTTGATGGCGACGGTGGACGTGTAGACGCCCTTCGGTATACCGAGCTCGCGCATGGTCTCGAGCACGTTGCGCGTGCCGTCGACGTTGACCGCCTCCGCAGACGTGGCGTCGGTGCCGACCTCGAACCAAGCCGCGACGTGGAAGACGCCATCGACGCCGCGCATGGGAGCGACCAGTGACGCGCGATCCGTGACGTCACCCGCCGCAATCTCGACACCCAAGTTCGCGAGGCGAGCCGCCTTCACCGGATTCCGGACGAGCGCGACCACCTCGTGGGACCGCTTCCGCAGCAGCTCGACGAGGCGCCCGCCGATGAAGCCCGTGCCGCCCGTGACGAAGTAGCGCATGAGCGATTCTACGGTCGGGTCGCAGACTCGGACCTGACCCACCTTGCAGGCGAGGCGCGGAGCCTCCGCGTCGGCATCTGGGAGCGCTCACGGTGCCCGTCAGGGTGAATGTCGTCAGGGTGAATGCCGTCAGGGACACCCCTAGGCTGCTTCGTGCTAGCATCTTCGGACGCACCACGAGCCACAGCGTTGCAACGACCATCGTGGAACGCGCGGAGGCATCATGCAGCGACTTCGATCACCCCTCTTCGGCACGTTCGCCGCGGCGATCATCCTCGTGCTAGCCGCCTGCTCCGGGCCCCTCGCGGCACTCGACGACGGCGCGCACGACGTCGTCACGCTCGGGAGTCTCAGCACCAAAGGCGTGAGCTTCGGCCTCGGCTCGCTCATCACGAGCGGTACGGTCACCGGTATCGGCCGGACCGGCCTCACGATCGAGGTCGCTGCGGAGGGATACTACGAGCTCCTTTGCGGCAACCCCGGTCGCAACAGGTTCGTCGCGCCCGGCGTCAACCCCGTCGCCGCCGTGTTCGGTGAGGCCGAGTTTCCGTACTCGAGCACCGCCCGCGGACGCCTGGTGTTCGATGGTGACAAGGCGATCGTGGTCGACGAGCCGACGCTGGAGGGGATGAACCTCAGCGCCGCGGCGCTCTGCCCGAACGCCGGCTGGACACTCATCCCGAAGGACGACTTCTTCTACTGGACGGGCGTGACGCTCAGGTTCTACGACGAGATCGGGGACCTCGACGGACCCGTCATCGTGCAAGAGTACGCCTGCGTCTCCGAGCTTCCGACCACCGCCGCCCTCAAGGGCTCCATCTCCTGCACCATGACCAGTGGCTCGACTAAGGCCGGAGGCAAGCGCTAGCCGCTCCCCGAGCCCGGGCCGCTACGTGAGCGCTGCTTCCCCTTCGAGCGTCAGCCTCTCGCCGCGCGCCGTCGCCGCCGCGAGGTCCTCGGGCGTCATCAGGCCGCGTAGCTCCTCGAGGAGGGTCCGGGCGCGCGGCTCCACCTCGCTGTTGAGGGCGGGATGTGCGAGCACGAGCCCGACGCGCTCCGCGGCGCGTTCAATGCGCCCGGCGCGATGGTCGAGGAGCGCGAGACCGCACACCGCCAGGAGCGCCTGCGGCATCGCGCCGATGTCGACGGCTCCGTGGAGTGCCTCGTCGTACTCGATGTAGGCCTCCAAGCTCCGGTTCGTTGCGGCCGCGACGTCACCGAGCCCCAGCATCACGCTCACGATGAGGCCCTTCGCGTCGATCTCCTTCGCGATCTCCAGACCCTCGGCGTAGTAGCGTTCGGCGGCCACGTAGTCAGTGCGGTTCTCGGCGATGACGCCGAGGTTCGAGAGGTACATGCCTACCCCCTCGCGGTCGCCCGTCGTTCTCGCCAGGTCGAGCGCGCGCTCGAAATAGCGCATGGCGGCGGCGAAGTCCTCTCGTAGCGTGGCGACCACGCCGAGGCTGTTGACGCAACCGGCGATGCCGTCGCGGTCGTCGAGCTCCTCGTAGATCGCGAGTGCCGCGAGGAGCTGATCGGTCGCCGCATCGAAGCCGCTGCGGTAGGCCGAGAGCGTGCCGAGCTGAACCCAGGCGCGCGCCGACGCTGCTCGGTCGCCTCGAGCCTCGGCGATCGCGAGGGCGTCGAGGGAGAGGCGCTCGGCCTCGTCGTAGTTCCCCTGGCGGCGAGCGATGACGCCGAGGGCATCGAGGGCCTGCGCTTCGGAGGTCTCGACGGCGCTCGAGCGCGCCAAACCGAGGGCTCTCTCGAGGTGCTCCTTCGCGATGCCGTACGCACCGAGGTGTTCGTGCACCGTACCGAGTTGCAAGTGTAATCGCGTGCGGAGTGTCGCCCACGCCTCGGTTGTGGGTACGAGCGCGATCGCGCGTTCGTAGGCGGCGATCGCCTCGGGATACGCGCCGAGCCGGGCACCGTGGCCGCCGGCGAGCAGGAGGTAGTGACCGGCTCGCTCGATCGTCTCCGGATCGTCGTTCCCCTCTGCGGCGACGCTCCAGTGGTGCGCGAGCACGGCTGCGAGCTCTCGACCACCGGCGTCGCCCCGCTCGAACCACTCGGCGACGGCACGGTGCACCTGACGCCGTTGCGCGAAGAGAAGCGTTTGATAGACCACCTCGTGGGTGATGACGTGGCGGAAGAGGTACTTGAGCTCGTGCTCGATGCCCTCCGGCACGACGAACCCGCGACGCGTCAACTCGCGCAACAGGCTCGGCCGAACGCCGCGCTCCGCCCAGCCGAGCCGTGCGAGGGTGTCGCGCAGTGGCGCGACGGTGAAGAGACGACCGATGACCGCCGCGACCTTCAGGACGAGCTGCCCATCGGCCGGCAGGCGATCGATACGTGAGAGGATGAGACCCTGCAGAGTATCCGGTAGCGAGAACCGCCCCTGTGCGAGTTGCGGGCTCACCCGGCACGAGCGCACGCCCTGACGTTCCTCGAGCGTCACGAGCCCTTGATCCTGTAGCGTCTGCAGGAGCTCCTCCGCGATGAACGGGTTTCCGCTCGCGCGCTCGTGCATCAGATCGGCGACCGCGGCCGGTATGCGCTCGCGAGACACGGCGAGCCGGTGCGCGACGAGGTCCACGAGCTCGTCCGGAGACAGTGGACCGAGCCGCATCACGTGTGAGCGCGGCAGCGTCTGGAGCGCAGCGGCCCGGCGTGCCCCCACGTGATGGGCGTCGAGCGGGCGGTGCACGATCAGGAGCCACGCGCGCGCGCTGGCTCCCGCGAGCGCGCGCGCGACTCGTTCGGCGAGCTCCCAAGAGAGGCTGTCGAGCCAATGCGCGTCTTCCAGCACGAGCGCGAGCGGCGCGCGCTCGGCGGCCGACACGAGGAGGGCGACGAGCAGTTCGGCGACGGCACTCTGCCGTGCACCCGGGTCGAGCGCTGACGTGGCAGCGCTCTCCGGCGCGTCGAGCGGCAGCAGGTCGTTGAGGAGGGGGAGGCGATCCTGGAGCGAGGGCGCCCCCGCGAGGAGGGACGCAGCGACCTGATCGCGTCGCGCCTGAGCGTCCATGGTCTCCTCGAGACCGAGGAGCGTCGAGATGGCGTCGCGCCAGGCGCGATAGGGGAGCTGCTGGGCGCCGCTCTGTGCCGCACCGACGAGGACGGTCGCGCCTCGCTCGCGCCCGAGTCGGATGAGGGCGTGCACGACGCGCGACTTGCCGATGCCTGCTTCTCCCTCGAGGAACGTGACGCGCCCGCGTCGCGCGGCGGCCTCGTCGAGGATCTGCTCGAAGGCGGCGAGATCGGTGGCCCGACCCACGAGCGGACCCTCCTCCGCGCCGGCTCGCTCGCCGGGACCGAACGAGCGCCGCTCCTCGGGTGTGAAGATGGGAACGGGTTCCGATTTCCCCTTCACCTGCACCACACCGAGCGAGGCGAACCGGAAGGTGCGACCCGCTCGCTGCGCGACCTCCTCGTCGCAGAGGATTTGACCCGGTGCAGCCTTCCCCATCAATCGTGCCGAGAGGTTCGTCTTCGCACCGAGCACGCCGTAGGTGCGGCGCGTGGGACTACCGTAGGCACCCGCGTACATCTGCCCGTGGGTGACACCGATGCGGATGTCTCGGACGTACGCGAGGTCGGGCGGCGGCAACCGGATCTCGAGCGCCGTCGCCACCGCACGCGCCGACGCGTCGTGGTGGGCCACCGGTGCGCCGAAGGCGGCGTACAGGTAGCTGCTCCCCTTGTCACCGATGGTGAGCTGGATGAGCGAGCCCTCGTGCGCCGCGATCTTCGCTTGGACCCAGCGGACGAAGCGATCGAGCTTGCCACCCGCGTCGGCGTCACGGTCGTAGTCGATGCCGCGGAACGACAGGAAGAGTGCCGTCGCCGGGCGGAACTCGGCGAGGAACGCGCTGAGCCCCTGCCGCAGTCGGTCGTAGACGTCGGGCATCACCCACGCGCGCACGTCGTGTTCGGCGAGGGCATCGTCGGCGAGTACGGGCCAAGGCGTGCGCTCGACGGTACGGTCGAGCCGCTCGACGACCGCGAACTTCCGCTCCGCCCCGGCGCCCGCACGCCAGGCACGGACGACGAGCGAATCGTGTGCGCCCTGCGCGATCTGCTCCGATACCACCACCTCGCCGGATTCCGTGAGCCGCTCGGCTTCGGCCAGCACATCGAGCGTCTCGCCGGCGACGGCGTCGATGAGCTGGATGTCGGGATCTCCGACGAGGAATCGGCGGATCGGACCGACCACCACGGCGGTCTTGACCTGGAGCGAAACATACTCGTCGCCGGCGAGTGGGATTCGGGCGAACTGCACCATTGCGTGCTGCATGGCGAGACTCGCGGCCGTGGCCCGCAGTCCGTCGTCGCCATCGAACCAGCAGGTGATGGCGTCGCCGCTGAAGCCGATCACGGCCCCGCGGTACTCGTCGACGTGCCGTATGAGCTCTCCGAACACGAGTCCGAGTTGGTGCGTGAGCTCCTCGGCACCGCGATGCGGGCCGTAGACGCGCGTCAGCGCTTCGGTCATGGGCGTGAAACCCGACAGGTCGGCGAAGAGCGC
>JACCWH010000028.1 GCA_013697735.1 Trueperaceae bacterium
CGTCCCAGATTTATGGTTCCAGGCGGACCAAAACAAAGAATCGACAGGTTCGTTCACGCATCGGTTTTCAAGGAACTCGGCCCGCAACCCCGAAGGGCCTGTCGCGAGCGCAAGAACAAATGTACACGATCGGCGCCCCGTATGTCAAGCTCCGCGACACGATCGAGAGCACGGACATTAGGCCCAGCTCGCGGGAGGCGCGCGCCGGTTCGCTCGATCCCCGTATCGTCCAAAAAAGCGCGAGGCGAGGTATACCCGGCGCCTCGTCGAGCATCGTGCGCGAACGGGCCGGTCGTCTACGGGAGCGCACGGGCTGCCACGGAGGCCACCCCTCCGTGCGCTCCTGGCGTACCCTGGGGGCATGCAGCGCGACGCACTCACGGCCTGGCTCGACACGTACCTCGACATCGCCGCCTACGACGACCCTTCCCTCAACGGCCTCCAGGTCGAGGGAGCCAAGGAGATCACGAAGGTCGCGCTCGCGGTCGACGCGAGCCTGTCTGCGATCGAGGGAGCAGCGGGCGCGGGCGCCGACATGCTCATCGTCCACCACGGACTCTTCTGGGGACCGGCAAAGCCGATCGTCGGTCCACACCGCGCTCGTATCGCCGCCCTCCTCGAGCACGACATCAATCTCTATGCGGCGCACATCCCCCTCGACGCCCACCGCGAAGTCGGGAACAACTGGGGCTTGGCGCGCCTCCTAGGGCTCGACGACCTGCAGGACTTCGGCACGTGGCGCGGCCGTCCCGTCGGCGTGAAGGGGGTCTTCCCGACACCGACCAGTCTGCGCGACATCGCCGACACGCTCGAGCGTCAGCTCGGGGAGTCGGTACTCGTGCATGCCGGCGGACCGCTCGAGATAGCGAGCCTCGGGATCATCTCCGGGGGCGCGGCCGAGAGCGTGGTGGAGGCCGCGGCGGAAGGGCTCGACGCCTTCCTGACCGGCGAGCCGAAGCACGACACGTTTCACGACGCCTTCGAACTGAAGATCAACGCGATGTTCGCTGGGCACTACATGACCGAGACGGTCGGCGTGAACCGGCTCGCGGTCAAGTTGCAGGAGGAGTTCGACCTGATCACCGAGTTCCTGATGCTGCCGACGGGTCTCTAGCGTGCGCCGTGGACTCTTCATCGCGTTCGAAGGTCCCGAAGGGGGTGGCAAGAGCACCCAGCTCATGCGCCTCGCAACGCGACTCCGGACCGACGGGTACGTCCCGATCGTGACGCGCGAGCCGGGGGGGACACCCGCCGCGGACCGCATCCGCGACGTGATCCTCGATCCGGAGCTCCGCATCGAGCCGCTCACCGAGTTCCTGCTCTACTCCGCGAGCAGGGCCCAGCACGTCCGGGAGGTGATCGCCCCGGCGCTCGCCGACGGACGGATCGTCCTCACGGATCGCTTCACCGGCGCATCGGTCGCGTACCAAGGGTATGGACGCGGACTCGACGTCGAGTTCGTCCGCTCGCTCAACGCCCGCGCCGCCGACGGGCTCGAGCCCGACCGCACGCTGCTCTTCGATCTCGACCCGACGGTCGGCCTCGCGCGGGTCAATGCCCGTGGCACGCCCGACCGGCTCGAAGCGGCCGATCTCGACTTCCACGAACGCGTGCGCGCTGGGTTTCTGGCGCAGGCGGCCGAGCACGACAGCTGGCTGCGCTTCGACGCCGGCGACGGACCCGGGGCACTCGAGGAGGCGGTGTGGTCCGCCGTCGCGCCGCTGTTGCCGCCCCCTGCGGACGTCGGCCCGTGATACGGAAGCGAGTCGCGACCGCCATGCTGGCGGTCCTCGCAGCGCTGGTGGCCGTCGGCTGCGCTCGCGACGTCGCCACCTACCGCCCCGTGGTCCTCGAAACGCGACCGCACGACCCAGAGGCCTTCACGCAAGGACTCGTGTGGCATGACGGCCGATTCTTCGAGAGCAGCGGACGGTATGGACGCTCCGACCTCCGCGAGGTCGATTCCTTGACGGGAGAGGCGGTGCGCTCACGACCGCTGGCGGCGGACGAGTTCGCTGAGGGCTTGGCGCTCGTTGAGGATCGCCTCGTCCAACTGACCTACCGTGAGGGTGTGGCGCACGTCTACGACCGCGACACGTTCGAGCCCATCGGGCGCTTCCGCTACGACGGGGAAGGCTGGGGCCTCTGCTACGACGGCGCCGACCTCTGGATGTCGGACGGATCCGCAACGTTGACGCGGCGTGATCCTGCGACGTTCGAGATTCGCGGTCGCCTCGCGGTCACCCGCGACGGACGGCCCGTGACGCGCCTCAACGAGCTCGCCTGCGTGGGCGACGAAATCTACGCGAACGTGTGGATGACGACCGACATCGTCCGGATCCCGACGCGACACGGCCGCGTGGACGCCGTGATCGACGCCTCGGCGCTCGTTCCGGACGACCCGCGCGTACGGGCAGATCCCGACGCGGTCCTCAATGGCGTCGCCTACGATCCCGACGAGGATCGCTTCTTCTTGACCGGCAAACTGTGGGACGTCCTCTACGTCGTGCGGTTCGAACGCGCCCCCTGACGTGAGGAGCGTTCACATTCGGTCGGGTGTGCGGGGCGGTCTCAGTCCGATGCTCCACCGGACGACGCGGACTTCGTAGGCGTAGGAGCGGCCTTGGGTGCCGACGTCGACTCCTTCGCCGGTGAGTCCTTGCGCGCCGGGGCATCGGACGACGCAGGCCCCTCCGAACTCTTCGCCTCGGTAGCACCCTTCACCTCGGCGCCACCGCCCTCGATGGCGCCCTTGGCGTCCGCCGGGGTAGAGCTGCGCTTCGTGCTCGAGCGCGAGTCGGTGACGTAGAACCCGGACCCCTTGAACGCGATTCCGACCGGCTGGATGAGGCGCTTGACCGGGTCGCCCGTCTTCGGGTCGGTTGCGAGCGCAGGTTCGATCATCCGTTGCTCGATCTCGAACGTCTCACCCGTCGTCAGATTGCGATACCTATAGAAGGGCATTCGTCCTCCAGCGTGCGCGCGCCATTTCGGGCGTCGCGGTGTCGTATTCGTGTGTCGCGGCGTCCCCGGAGGGGCGTTCGGTCGTACCGACGGCCCGTGGCACGAGACGGCTGGCACTCGCCGACACCATCCGCCAATCTAGCACCCTTGCTAGACTCCGTCCATGTTCCCGACGTCATCGCCGCACCACGGCGCCGCCGTTCCGGCGACGCTCGCGGTGCTCGGCGCGGGCGCCTGGGGCACCGTCATCGCCGCTCTCCTCGGCGAGAACGGTCATCACGTTCGGCTCTGGTGTCGCCGGAGCGAGGTCGCCCACGCGATCGGCACCACACGACGCAACGACGCCTACGTCCCCGGCCTGACGCTCCCCGCGAACGTTCAGCCGACCGCCGACATCGCCGAAGCGACCCTCGGTGCCGCGGCGGTCGTCGTCGCGGTGCCGAGCAGGAGCCTGCGCGAGACGGTCGAACGGCTGTCCGACGTGGACGTGTTGCTGTCGGTCACGAAGGGCTTCGAGGGGAGCGGACTCGCGCGCATGAGCGAGGTGATGCAGGCCGTGCATCCCGACGCGAGCGTGGGCGCACTGTCGGGGCCCAATCTCGCGAGCGAGATCGCGCTCGGCCTGCCCGCCGCGGCGACGCTCGCGTGCGCAGACGACGAGCTCGCGCGCCGCGCTCAAGGGTGGCTCTCACGACCGACCTTCCGGGTCTACGCCTCGCGCGACGTCGCCGGCGTCGAGGCGTGCGGCGCCCTCAAGAACGTGATCGCCCTCGCGGCAGGCATGTCGGACGGTCTCGGTCTCGGCGCGAACGCCCACGCGGCACTGCTCACGCGCGGGATGAGCGAACTCGTACGCGTCGGCACGGCGCTCGGAGGGGAGACGCGCACCTTCTACGGGCTCGCCGGGATCGGCGACCTGATCGCCACGTGCGGGAGCACGCGCTCGCGCAACCATCAGGTCGGCGTTCGAATCGCCCGAGGCGAGCGCGTGGAGGACGTGCTCGCCTCGGGGATCACGGCCGAAGGACTCGCGACCGTCCGGCACGTCGCCGCCTACGCCGACGACACTGGCCTCGACCTACCGATCTGCCGCGAGGTCTTCCGCGTCGTGTACGAACGCAAGGCCCCCGGAGAGGCGATTCGCGACCTCATGGCGCGCGCGCAACGGGTCGAGTGAAGACCCTCCCACACCCATCCAGCGCGTGACGCTCGGCGCCCGCCAAGGGTGTAGGATGCCTGGCGCATGCACGCTATCACCGCCTCCGCACTCACGAAGCGCTACGGTAGGACGGCCGCCGTCGACGCCGTCAGCTTCGCCGTCACCCCCGGGGAGATCGTGGGCTTCCTCGGCCCCAACGGCGCCGGCAAGACCACCACGCTGCGGATGCTGGCCGGGCTGATCCGCCCGAGCTCGGGCGAAGGGCGTGTGCTCGGCTCGCGCGTCCCCGGTCCGGGCCTCCGCGAGGTCGGCACCATGATCGAGGAGCCGAGCTTCTACCCCTACATGACCGGCCGCGACAACCTCCGGCACGCCGCGCTCCTGCACGGCGGCGTCGAGGCTGCCCGCATCGACGAGCTCCTCGAGTTCGTGAAGATGGACGACGCCGCCCGCAAGCGCGTGAAGGCCTACTCGCAGGGCATGCGGCAGCGACTCGCGCTCGCGCGCGCGCTCCTGTGGCGGCCGAAGGTACTCCTCCTCGACGAACCCACGAACGGGCTCGATCCGGTCGGGATCGCCGAGATCCGCGAGAACTTGCGCGCGGTGGCGAAGGGCGGCGTGACCATCCTCGTCTCGAGCCACATCCTCGGCGAGATCGAGAAGCTCGTCGACCGGATCCTGGCCATCGAAAAGGGGCGGCTCGTGTTCGACGGCCCCCTCGACCGGCTCGTCGCCCGCCTCGACGCGTCCGCCGTCCGGTACGCGCTGCGCGCCACCGACGGACCGGCGCTCCTCGACGCGCTCCGCGGGCTCGGCCTTCAGCCGGAGCTCGCGGGCGACGACGGGGCGCTCGTCGACGTCGACCTCGAGCGCGCCGACGATCTCGTGCGGGAGCTCGTCCACGCCGGCGTCACGGTCACCGAGGCGCGGCGGCATGAGGACGACCTCGAGGACGCCTACCTGCGCCTCGTGCAGGCCGACGCGAGGCCCTCGTGAACGCCTTCGTCGACGTCGTCCGAGCGGAACTCTTCAAGGTGGTGCGCAAGCGCCGTACGTACGTGGTCGCCGGCCTCTGGTGGGGGCTCCTGCCGATCGTGACGCTGATCATCGGCCGGGTGCTGCAATCGAACCTGGGTGGTTCGTTCGTCGACGAAGCCGGAACGGTCGACATGGTGGTGCAGGCGGTCGCGAGCCCGTTCGGACTCGCCCGCATCGCGCTCGTCGGCCCGGCCTACCTGAGCCCGACGTTCTACATCATCGTGGCGGCCCTCTTCGCGGCGCTGCTCATCGGTGAGGAGCGCGGGCACGCCATGTGGAAGACGGTGCTCGTGGCGCAGCCGCAGCGCCTCGCGGTCCTCTTCGGCAAAGTGGCGGTGGCGATGATCGTGCTCGCCGGGCTGCTCGCCGGTGCCCTGCTCGCCTCGGTCCTCGTCGGGGCGATCGGCACCACGTTCCTGTCCACCACGTGGGAGGGGCCGTGGGGCGAGCTCGTCGGACTCTACGCCGCGCAATGGGCCTTCTCGCTCGCGGCCGTGACCTTCGCCTTCCTGATGGTGTTCATCACGCGCAACGTAGCGCTGGGCATGGTGCTCGTCTTCTTCCTCCCGCCGCTGCTCGAAGGGCTCTACGCCATCTACCGGACGGTCGTCGGCTTCCAACCGGTGAACCGTCTGAACGTCTTCTTCCAGACGATCCAACTCCGGCAGACGCTCGAGGACCTCCCGCGGTACTTCTTCACCAACAACCTCTACTTCCCCGCGCGCTCCCCCGTGACGGAACTGATCGCGACCTTCGGCGACCTCGACGGCGGTGGCGGGAGCCCGGCCGACGCCATCCCGGGACTGCTCGGAGGTGGCGTCAGCCTCCTCCACGCCGCCCTGGTGATGGCGGGCTACACGCTCGTGTTCGGCGTGATCCTCGTTTGGCGTTTCGCGCGGCACGACGTCGACTGAAGCGCGCTGAGCGTTCGGCACCATGCCGGCCACAGCGCGGAAGCGGCGTAGACTCGGACCCCATGGAGCACCCGATCACCCGTCATCTGCGCGAGCGCATCCTCGTCCTCGACGGGGCGATGGGGACGATGATCCAGCGCGCCGCGCTCGAGGAGGCCGACTTCCGAGGCGACCGCTTCCGCGACCACGCGCTCGACCTCCAGGGCGCGAACGACGTGCTGGTGCTCACGCGTCCAGATCTCGTCGAGGGGATCCACACCGCCTACCTCGAGGCGGGCGCCGATCTCATCGAGACCAACACCTTCAATGCCACTCGCATCGGGCTCGCCGAGTACGGCCTCGACGACGCGATCGTCGATATCAACGTCGCAGCCGCGCGGCTCGCGAGGCGCGCGGCCGACCGGGTCGCCACGCCCGAGCGCCCGCGCTGGGTGGCGGGCGCGATCGGCCCCACGAACCGCACCGCCAGCCTCTCCCCCGACGTCGAGCGCCCGGGCTTCCGAAACGTCTCCTTCGACGAGCTCAAGGAGGCGTATCGCGAACAGATCGACGCGCTGGTATCGGGAGGCGTCGACCTACTGCTGATCGAGACCGTGTTCGACACGCTCAACGCCAAGGCGGCCATCGTCGCCGCGGAGGAGGCGTTCGAGGCGCTCGGGCGACGACTCCCACTCATGCTCTCCGGAACCATCACCGACGCCTCCGGGCGGACGCTCTCGGGCCAGACGCTCGAGGCCTTCGGGACCTCGGTCGCGCACGCCGAGCTCCTCGCGGTCGGCCTGAACTGTGCACTCGGTCCGGCGGAGCTCCGCCCCTACGTGGCCGAACTCGCCGGACTCGCGTCGACCTTCACGCTCGTCTACCCGAACGCCGGGCTGCCGAACGCGTTCGGCGGCTACGACGAGACGCCCGAGTCGATGATCGACGTGATGCGCGAGTTCCTCGAGGAGGGGTGGGTGAACGTGATCGGGGGGTGTTGCGGCACCACACCCGAGCACGTGGCGGTCTTCGCGCAGGCGGTGCGTGGCCTCGCCCCTCGGGTACCGCCACCGAGCGACGAGCGACCGCGCTTCGCGGGCCTCGAACCGCTCGTGATCCGAGCCGACTCGAACTTCGTCAACATCGGCGAACGCACCAACGTCACCGGCTCCAAGCGCTTCGCGCGGCTCATCCGCAACGACGACTTCGACGCCGCGATCGAGGTCGCGCGCGAGCAGGTCGAGGGCGGCGCGCAGATGATCGACGTGAATTTCGACGAGGGACTCCTCGACGGCGTGGCGTGCATGACGCGCTTCCTCGATCTCATGGCCGCGGAGCCCGACATCGCCCGCGTGCCGGTGGTGCTCGACTCCTCCAAGTGGGAGATCCTCGAGGCTGGGCTCAAGCACCTGCAGGGGAAAGGGATCGTGAACTCCCTCTCGCTCAAGGAGGGCGAGGAGGAATTCTTGCGCCAGGCGCGCATCGTGCGCCGCTACGGCGCGGCCGTGATCGTGATGGCGTTCGACGAACGGGGACAGGCCGACACGCTCGAGCGACGCATCGCCATCGCCGAACGCGCCTATCGCCTACTCGTCGACGTGGTGGGCTTCGAACCGCACGACGTGATCATCGACCCCAACATCCTCACGGTCGGCACCGGCATCGCGGAGCACGACCGCTACGCCCTCGACTTCCTCGAAGCGACGCGCTGGATCAAGGCGAATCTCCCCGGGGCCCTCGTCTCCGGTGGCGTATCGAACGTGTCGTTCGCCTTCCGCTCACACGCGCGTGTGCGCGAGGCGATGCACGCCGCGTTCCTCTTCCACGCCGTGCAGGCGGGACTCGACATGGGGATCGTGAACCCCGCCCAGCTCGAGGTCTACGAGAGCGTGCCCCCCGAACTGCTCGAGCACGTCGAAGACGTACTCCTGGCGCGCCGGCCCGACGCCACCGAACGACTCGTATCGTTCGCGGAGACCGTCGAGGGCGGGCATAGCGTGCACGTTCGGGACGAAGCCTGGCGCGAGGCGCCGGTCGCCGAGCGGCTGCGGCACGCGCTCGTGCACGGCGTGGCCGATCAGGTCGTGGCCGACGCCGAGGAGGCCTACCAGGAGCTCGGCAGTGCGCTCGCCGTGATCGAGGGGCCGCTGATGGACGGCATGAACGTGGTCGGCGACCTCTTCGGCGCCGGGAAGATGTTCCTACCGCAGGTGGTGAAGAGTGCGCGCGTGATGAAGCGCGCGGTCGCGCACCTCACGCCGTACCTCGAGGCGACCGCCGCGGGCGAGGTCAAGAGCGCCGGCACCGTGATCCTGGCGACGGTCAAGGGCGACGTCCACGACATCGGCAAGAACATCGTGGGCGTGGTGCTCGGCTGCAACGGATACAAGGTGGTCGATCTCGGCGTGATGGTCCCCGGCGACACGATCCTCGCAGCCGCGGAGCGTGAAGGTGCCGACGTGATCGGCCTCTCGGGCCTCATCACGCCGAGTCTCGACGAAATGATCCGCGTTGCCCGCGAGATGCAGCGGCGCGGCCTCACCACGCCGCTCCTCATCGGCGGCGCGACCACGTCACGCGTGCACACGGCGGTCAAGATCGCTCCCGCCTACGACGCACTCACGGTCCACGTGCTCGATGCATCACGCGCGGTAGGGGTGGTATCGCGCGCCATCTCGCCGCGAGCGCGCGACGCGCTCCGCAGCGAGATCGACGAGCAGTACGAGCGGCTCCGCACACAGCACGCCGCTCGGCAGGAAGCGACCGAGCTCCTCCCCTTCGCCGAGGCGCGGCGTCGCGCCCCGGCCTGGACGCGCGACCCGAGCGCTTGGGGCCACGTCGTGGCGCCGGCGAGACGCGGGCGCCACGTCCTCCGGCCGGTACCGCTCGAGGAGCTGGTCGCACGGATCGATTGGGGCCCCTTCTTCCTCGCGTGGGAGCTCGCCGGACGCTACCCGCAGATCCTCACAGATCCGATCGTGGGCCCACACGCGCGCGACCTCTACGCCGACGCACGCACGATGCTCGACGAGATCGTCTCGGGTTCATGGCTCGAGGCGCGCGCGGTGTTCGGCCTCTACGGCGCGGCGGCAGAGGGCGACGACGTCGTGGTCTTCGCCGACGACGGTGCCGAGCGGCTCCGGCTCCCGATGCTCCGGCAGCAGCGAGCCAAGCGCAAGGACCAGCCCAACCTCTCGCTGGCCGACTTCGTTGCGCCGCGCGACCTCGGCCCCCCCGACTGGATCGGCGGCTTCGCCGTGTCGATCCACGGTGCGGAGGAGCGCGCCGCGGCGTTCGCGCGCGACCTCGACGACTACCGCTCCATCATGCTCAAGGCGCTGGCCGATCGGCTCGCGGAGGCGCTCGCGGAGTCTCTGCACGAACGCGTTCGCACCGAGTTCTGGGGCTACGCCGCCGACGAACGCCTGAGCATCGAAGATCTCGTCGCCGAGCGCTACCGCGGCATCCGGCCGGCCCCGGGGTATCCCGCCTGTCCCGACCACACGCTCAAGGAGCGCCTCTTCGATCTGCTCGATGCTCCCTCGGCGACCGGCATCGCCCTCACCTCGTCGCTCGCCATGACGCCGGGGTCGGCGGTCTCGGGCTTCTACTTCGCGCACCCGGAGGCACGCTACTTCGGCGTCGGCCGTATCGGCCGCGACCAGGTCGAATCCTACGCGGAGCGCGCCGGCGTTTCGGTCGAGGAGGCCGAACGGACGCTGGCGCCGGCGCTCGCGTACGAGGGCGCCGAGGCCGCGATCGCGTGACCCTCCGCCCGCGGCGCGTCGGGCGTCACTGCAGTACGTCGCCGAGCCACTCACCGATCTTGACGCGGATCGGCATGAAGTAGAGGTCGGCGTCGTGCGCTTCAGCGAAGTGCACGACATCGGCCGCGAACGCTCGATGCCACGCGAGCGTCGGTTCGAACGATCCGGGAAACACCGCTCGATTGCGCGTGGTCCAGTAGCGCATGGAGCGCACCGACGTGACGCTGGTGACGCCCCAGAAGACCGGAACGCGGGGAACGAGCTCTCGCCAGGCGCCCATGAGTCGCAGGTCGAAGAAGGGCTGCGTGAAGAACCCGTCGGCGCCGGCATCGAGCTTGCGGAGCGCGTAGTCGCGCTCCTGAGCGATGCTCTGGCGGTAGGGATCGAGCGCGCCGTAGATCGTCCAGGAGGGGTGCTCGCGCCGCAACTTGGCGATGACCTCGACGCTCGATGCGCCGCTCACGGCGTGGTGCACGTCGTCCGGCGGATCCCCCTGGACCACCACCACCGAGTCGATGCCACCGGCACACATGCGCGCGCCCGGTTCCCACCCCGGGGCGAGCTCCACGTCCATCGCCCGCACGTGCGGCACGGCCGCGAGGTCGCGTCCGGCGAGCCGTGCCTGCTCACGAGTGAGCAGCGCGGCGTCCCACGAGCGGAGGCCGAAGCGGAGGAGGTCGGGGAGGTTCGTGAGCGTGACCCGGTCGAGGCAGAGCGTGTCGGCTACCTGTGCGCGCAGGGTCTCGATGTCGCGCGGGACGAGTTCGATCGAGACACGCATGGGCGGCATCATACCGCCGTACTCCGGGAGGTTCGCCGGCGGGAGCCGGACGACCGCGCCCGGGTGTGCTGCGCGCGTCGCGGGCTCTAGCGGTCGCGTTCCCCCGATTCGCGCTCGCTCACCTCCGCGGCCGGCTCGTCGTCGCGCCGCTCGGCGGTCGTCGCCGTCCAGTGCAGCAGACCCCCGATACCGAGGAGGAAGAGCGACGTCCAGACGGGACTCCCTTGGAAGAGCTCGAGCGCGAGGAGCCCGTTCGCGATGCCGAGCGCGGCGACGACACCTCCGACGAGCAGGAAGAGGCGCGCCAATCCGAGGTACGCCTTGCGGGCACCGTCGGTCACGATGGCGTCCACGACGCTCGGGTGAGGACGACGATCGGGAGCATGTCTCCGATCCTATACCCGCGCGTCCGCGCGCGGCGTCGTCGGCTCACGCGAGCGCGATGTACCTGATCACCATCACGAAGTGACACGCGCTCCCGACCAGAACGAACAGGTGCCAAAGGGCGTGGTACCCGAAGACGCTCGGCCACGGATCGGGCCGGCGCGTGCCGTAGACGACCGCCCCGAGTGTGTACGACAGACCCCCGGCGAGGAGCCAGACGAGGGCGCCGATCTCCAGCGCCTGCGCCAAGGGGGCGACGGCGACCGCGGCCATCCAACCGAGGGCCACGTAGAGTGCCGTCGAGAGCCACCGCGGCGCACCGATCCACGCGACCTTGAAGAGCACGCCCAGGATGGCGAAGCCCCACGCCGTCGCGAACAGCGTCCAACCCCAGACGGGCGAGACCATCCGGAGCGATACGAGCGTGACGGGCGTATAGGTCCCGGCGATGAGGACGAAGATCGCGGCGTGATCGAAGATGCGCAATCGCCGCAATACTTCCGGACGAGCGCGCACCGCGTGCAGCAGCGTGCTCGCCGTGTAGAGCACCACCAAGGAAGCGCCGTAGATGGCGAAGCTCGTGAGGCGCCACACGTCGCCGCCTGCCAGCGCGATCAGGAACACGAGCCCAACGAGCGACAGCGCCACACCGAGCAGGTGGGTCAGACTGTTCGCGGGTTCCCGGAGCACGCGCGTGATCCAGGGGGTGGAGGGGGCGGTACGCATCCTCCGATGATAGGGGCTCTCGGTGTACGGACCGTGTGTTCCGGCGCGGCGACGCGATCGGTCGTCGCGATCGGTCGTCGCGATCAGTCGTCGCGGTCGCGCTCGGCCGAGCTTGCACTGGCCGGAGCGCCCCGTTCGACGTCTGCGTCGGGGTACCCGGCCCAATCACTCCACGAGCCGGCATAGAGCTTCGCCCCAGGCATGCCGGCTCGTTCGAGGGCGAGCAGACCCTGGGCGGCGGAGACGCCCGAGCCGCAGTAGAGCACCGTCGTCTCGGCGGTCGTGAGAGCCTCGAAGCGGTCCCGGAGCGCGTCGGGCTGCGCGAAGCGACCCGCCTCGAGGTTGTCGAGGAAGGGCAGGTTGATCGCGCCCGGGATGTGACCGCCGACGGGATCGATCGGTTCGTGGTCGCCGCGGTAGCGCTCCGGGACGCGCACGTCGACCAGGAGCACGCCTGCGTCGTCGGCGTGCCGGAGGAGCCAGTCCCGATCGACCACCATCTCGTGACGCACCGTGGGGGTGAGCGTGGCGGGCGTCGACTCGGTGGGGCCGGCCTCGGTCGGAGCATCCGCTTCGAACCACGCCGCCATGCCGCCGTCGAGCACCTGGACGGCGTCGTGCCCCAGCCACCGCAGCATCCACCAGGCACGGGCGGCCGCCATGGCGTTCCCGTCGTCGACGACCACGACGTGCGAGTCGTCGCCGATACCGGCGCGGCCGAAGGTGCGCGCCGCCACGTGCGGGTCGGGGAGCGGATGACGCCCACCGTGCGCACCCACGGGTGCGGAGAGGTCGTGGTCGAGGTGGAGGAAGACGGCGCCCGGAACGTGCGACGCTTCGAAGGCGCGGCGGCCGTGGTCGGCGTCGGCGAGGGAGTAGCGAACGTCGAGCACGCACAGGTCGCGATCGCCGAGGCGTCCGGCGAGCGTGGCGACGTCGATGAGGGGATTCATGGTCAGAGTGTAGCCGCCCCGGTGACGTCGTAGCATGTCGGCCGCGATGGCCGCCGACGTCACCTCCCCCACCAATGCGCTCGTCAAGCGTCTCGTGAAGCTGCGCGAGCGGCGCACGCGTGAGCGCGAGGGCGTCTTTTTGGTGGAGGGGGCGCGCGAGTTGACGCGCGCCGTGCAGGCGGAGTGGCACCTCGACGTGCTCGCGACCTGCCCGGAGTTGCACTCCCCGGATGCGACCGAGGCGGCCGGGCGGCTGCACGAGGCTGCTCGCGATACCCGCCGTTTCGGCGTGCAGGCGTTCGAGCGCGCCAGCGTCCGTCAAAATCCCGATGGGCTCATGGGCGTGGTGCGTATGCGCCGGGTCGCCCTCGACGACCTCCCGTGGCCGGCCGGTGCCTGCTACCTCGTGATCGCCGGCCTCGAGAAGCCCGGCAACGTCGGGGCACTGCTCCGAACAGCCTCCGCGGCAGCGGTGGAGGCCGTGTTCGTGACGCACGCAGGCACCGATCTCGGCAATCCCAACGTGGTGCGCGCGAGCATGGGGAGCCTCTTCTCGCTCCCGGTGCTGACGCTGTCCGACGAGCTGCTGCGAGCGGCCCTCGAGGCTCGTGGCGTCCGGCTCGTGACCACCACACCGACGGCGCGGACCACGTACTGGGACGCCGACCTCTCGGGCACCATCGCGATCGTGGTGGGTCCGGAACACGAAGGACTCGACGCGGCGTGGCGAGACGCCGCCGACGTCGAGGTGGGGATTCCGATGGCGGGAGCGGTCGACAGCCTGAACGCGGCGGCGTCCGGCGCGCTCGTGTTGTTCGAGGTCGTCCGCCGGCGGCGGCTCAGATCGGCGGACCCTCCCCGGCCATGACCCGGCGAGCGAGCTCGCGAAAGTCCTTGCCTTCGAGCGGTTTGGCGACGAGCGCATCGGCGGGCGCGAGGCGGGCGCGCTGGCGCGTGCGCTCGTCGCGCAGCGCGGTGAGGATGATCACGGGGACGTCCTTCAGGCGCGACACCTTCTTCATGCGCGTGCAGATGTCGATCCCGTCGACGAACGGCATCGCCACGTCGAGGATGGCGAGGTCGGGCGTGTTCCCCTTGAGCCACTCGAGCGTCTCGCGGCCGTCGCTCGCATGGACGACGTCGTAGGCGTCGACACTCAGGATCATGTCGAGCACCATGCGATGTCCGTCGTCGTCGTCGGCTATGAGAACCGTCTTGGAAGCCACGTCCTCCAGGATACCGGAGTCGGGGGGCGGAGCGCTCGTGCGACACTGGCCCCCATGGACGTCCCCACCTTCGAGACCGTGGTCTCGTTCCTGCGCGTTCGCGATCTCGCTGCCACGCACGACTTCTACGGTCGCGACCTCGGCCTCCGACTCGAGCGCGAGGAGCCGACGTGTCTCGTGTTCGCGGTGGGTGGCGGGTACCTCGGCTTCGTTCCCGACGAGCCGCACGACGCCGACGGCCGAGTCCCCGACACCACGGCGTCCTCGCGCGACGACGTGATGGCGACCTTGGTGACGCAGTTCGTCGACGACTGGTACGCGCGGGTGCGGCGCCTCGGCATCGAAACGGAGGGCGCACCTCGGTACGATCCGGGCCTCGCTGCCTACGGCTTCGTGGCGCGCGACCCCGACGGGTATCGCATCGACTTCCGGCGGTTCGACGCACCCCTGCGCTAGATCTCGCCGTGCCGCCGACGCACGCCCTCGCGGTAGACTCCGCGGGGGCGTGCCCTAGCCGGGGGGCGGGAACGTCCGGGAGGACGCCTCATGCTCAAGGACTTCCGTGACTTCATCAACCGCGGCAACGTCGTCGACCTCGCGGTGGCCGTCATCATCGGGGGGGCGTTCGGGCAGGTCACCGCGGCGCTCGTGAACCAGGTCGTGATGCCACCGCTCGGCCTGCTCATCGGCGGTGTCGACTTCTCCGAGATCGGCTTCATCTTGCGCGACGCCGGGTCCTACGACACGATCTCCGAAGCTATCGCTGCGGGCGCACCGGTGATCCAGCTCGGAGCGTTCCTCAACACCGTCATCAACTTCGTGATCATCGCGCTGGTCGTCTTCCTGGTGGTGCGCGGCTACAACCGGACGATCGAGCGCTTCAAGCGCGAGGAGGTCGCAGTTCCGGCGTCGTCGGCCGCCGTCCCGGCCGACGTGGCGCTCCTCACGGAGATCCGTGACTTGCTCGCGGCGCAACGGAGTCCGCAGCCGGACTGATCACGTCGCCGGACTGATCACGTCGCCGGGCGGAGGCGCGCCGCGCAGAGGCTAATAGATGATGACGAGTTCGACCCGTGCCGGGCCGGCACGATCGACCGCCTCGATCGTCGATACGCCGATCACCACGGGCCCGGAGAGCCGCAGCAATTGATTCATGAAGCTCTCGTCCGAGACGCCTTCGTAGACGGGAGCTTGGAGCTCGTCGAGGCCCGCACGTCGAACCACGCGTACGGCCTCCCCCTTGATTTGGGCGATGGCGGTGTTGAGCTCGGCCTGGGTGGACGGGAGCTCGGGCGAGCCGAGGTGGATCTGCCGCGACACCAACAGACGGCCGCGATCGAAGATCCTGGTGTTCTCGAGCGCCTCCACCACCACCTCGACCTGCGTGGGACTGAATTGGTTGCGTGGTGAGATCAGACGGACGAGATCGGATCCCTCCGTCTCGGAGATCACCTCGACCAGGCTGTTGAACTGCTCGCTGCTCAGAACGACCTCACCAGCGCCACGGCTCGCCGTCGCGGCGCTGGCGCGACGGACGAAGTCGGCGAGCTCCTCGCGGACGGACGCACCCTCGTTCGCGTAGATGGCACCGGAGTAGATGACCTGGTTGCTCGCGAAGGTCATCTCACCCGAGGAGGCGCGGCTGAACTCGAGCTGGACCTCGGAGAGCCTCCGCGCCTGCTCCTCGATCTGACCCTGGAGCTGCTCGACCTGCTCCCCGACCTCGCGCAGCAGAAGATTGGAGTCGATGATCTGCTGACGAAAGCTGTCGTTGAGTCCCTGGAGCTCCTCGTTTCGCTCGACGAAGTCCTCGTTGATCAGCACGAGCTCGTCGTTGCGCGACGCGAGCGCGGTATTCGCACGCTGTAGGTCGTCGGCTTCGACCCTCAGTCGCGCCGCCTCGTCGGTGAGCACGGCCACCTCGTCGCGGAGGGTGTCGAGCTCGAGCTGGAGCGCGTCGGCCTCGTCGCGAAGCGCGTCGCCCTGCGTCCGGAGCTCGTCGGCCTCGGCCTGTACCTCGTCGCGTGCGAGCGCAGCGGCGTCTCGGTCGGCGAATGCCGCGTCGCGCGCGGCGTCGGCGTCGGCACGCGCGACCTCGGCCTCCTGCAGCCGCGCCTCCGCCTCGGCCACACTCTCACTCGCCTCGCGGAGCTGCACTTGCGAGTCGATCAGCAGCAACGTGGTGTCGTCGAGGGTGACTTGTACCTCGGCGACCTCTTCCTGGAGGCGATCGGCCTCCGCACGCGCGCTTACGGCCTCCGCGCGGGCAGCGTCCGCCTCTTCGATGGCCACCTCGGCCTCGCGCCGCGCCGCGTCGACCTCCGCACGCGCCGCCTCAGCCTCTGAGCGGGCCACTTCCGTCTCGCGCCGCGCCACGTCGCGTTCGCCCTCGGCCTGCGACAGCTCGTCTTGCACCGCACGCAGCCCGGCGTCGGCGACGGCGAGCTCGGTGGAGAGGGAGTCGAGGGAGGTGCGGATCTCGTCGATCTCGGCCTGCAGTTCGTCGCGCTCGCCCTGGACCTCATCGCGCGACGCACGCGCAGCGTCGCGCTCGGAGACTGCCGCCTCGCGCTCCTCCTGGGCGCTGGCGATGGTCGCTTCCGCCAACCCCAATTCGGTCTGGAGCTCGTCGAGCTGCATCTGGAGGACACGCTCGGCGGAGCGCAATCGGCCGAGCTCGTCGCTGGTGCGCTGCGCGTTCACCAGCGTCTGCGTCGCGTTCTGGAACGCCGCCGCGAGTACGGCGAGCGTGGTGAGCATGATCAGGATGCCGACCACGACGCCGACGATCTGACCCGTCGCGCGCGGGCGCGCACCGAACACGCTCAGGCGTTTGCGCCCCGCCCACGTTCCCAGGCGATCCCCGGCGTAGGCGATGATGCCCGCCAACACGACGAGGAGCGCGACGAGACCGACGACGTAGGTCACGTCAGGGGCCCCCGGAAGCCCTCACAGCTGAAAATCCTGGCCGAGGTAGTAGGTGCGGACGTCTGCGTCTTGCGCGAAGTCGGCCGGCGTGCCGTCGAAGCGCACCTTGCCGTCGAACATCAGATAGACGCGATCGGCGATCGCGAGCGTCTCGCGCACGCTGTGATCGGTCATCAGCACGCCGAGCCCGCGGCGTTCGCGCAGGTCGGCGATGAGGGTCTGGATCTCCCGTATCGACTTCGGATCGACGCCCGTGAACGGCTCGTCGAGGAGGATGAAGCTCGGATCGATCGTCAGCGAGCGCGCGATCTCGAGCCGACGCCGCTCGCCCCCAGAGAGGGTATCGGCGCGGTGGTCGGCGAGGGGCGTGAGGTTGAACTCCTCGAGCAGTGCATCGGCACGCTTGTGCTGCTCCATCTTCGAGAGATTCTGGAACTCGAGGATCGCCAGGAGGTTGTCCCGCGCGGTCATCTTTCGAAACGCGCTCGGCTCCTGCGCGAGGTAGCCGAGCCCGTGTCGCGCGCGACGGTGCATGGGCCAGTAGGTGACGTCCTGCCCACCGAGGCGGATTCGCCCCGCATGTGGGCGGACGAAACCGACCATCATGTAGAACGTGGTGGTCTTGCCGGCGCCGTTCGGACCGAGCAATGCCACGATCTCACCCGGTTCGAGCCGGATGTCGACGCCATCCACCACGGCTCTACGGCCGTATCGCTTCACGAGGCCCACGGCGCGGAGCAGCGGCGGCTCGTTCGTCACCGACGACGAGGTCGGCTGCGGCAGTGCGTTCACGACCGGCATTCGGACGTCATGGTAGCACCATGCCCGACGTTCGATCGCCGTCGTTCGGGAGCGCGGCTCACCCCTCCAGGACCAGGAGGAACGGCTCCTCGACGGCCTGACAGATCCAGCGGAGGAAGCGGGCCGCGGAGGCTCCGTCGATGACACGATGGTCGTAGGTCAGCGAGAGCGGCATCATCAGGCGTGGCACGAACGACTGTTGCTCGTCGTCCCACACGGGCTCACGCGTACCGCGGGAGACGCCGAGGATGGCCACGTCGGGTGGGTTGACGATCGGCGTGAAGCCCGTTCCGCCGATACCGCCGAGATTCGACACCGAGAAGTTGCCGCCCGACATGTCGTCTTGGCTCAGCTTGCGATCGCGAGCACGCTCGGCGAGCTCGCCGAGTTCGCGCGCGAGCTCGATCACGCCCTTGCGATCGGCGCCCTTGATCACGGGTACGAGCAGGCCGTACTCGGTGTCGACCGCCACGCCGACGTTCACGTAGCGCTTGTGCACGATCTCCTGGGCCTCGACGTCGAGGCTGGCGTTGAAGTCGGGAAACTTCCGCAGCGCCGCCGCCACTACCTTGATGAGCATCGCGGTGGGCGTCAGCTTCGCACCGGCGGCCTCGGCGGCGAGCTTGTGCTTCTGCCGGAGCGCTTCGAAGTCCGTCGAGTCGGCCTTGTCGAAGTGCGTGACCATCGGCACCGTCGCCCACGCCGTCGACATCGAGCGCACCATCGCCTTGCGAATTCCGGAGAGCGGCGTGCGCTCGGTTTCGCCCCAGGTGGAGAAGTCTGGGAGCTTCGGGGAGAGGGGCGCACTGCGCGCCGGGGAGGCGTCTCCGCCGCCGGCAGCGAAGCGGCGGACGTCGTCCGCCGAGATGCGGCCGAGCACTCCGGAGCCCGTGACCTGCGCGACGTCGACACCGTGCTCGCGGGCGAGTCGCCGGGTGGACGGCGCGGCCGGGATGAGCGTGGTGGGCCGAGTGGCGTGGTCCGGTGCCCGAGCGCCGGAGCGCTCCTCGGCGTGCTCCGGAGCCGGCCGGGAGGTGCGGGAATCGCTGCCGCCCTCGGGCGGCGCGTCGTCTGAGGCCGCGTCGGTGCTGGGCTCTACGGCGGCCTTCGCGTCGGGCTCGGAGTCGTCGCCGTCCGAGGCGTCGTCTCGCTCCCCATCCACGTCGCCAGCCGCGCCCTCAGCTTCGCCAGCGGACGACTCGTCGACGCTCAACACCACCTGACCGACCTTCACGTCGGATTTTGCGCTGACGTGGACCTTGGTGACGGTACCGCTCACGGTCGACGGGACCTCGACCACCGCCTTGTCGGTCTCGAGCTCGAGGACCGGCTGATCGATCTCGATGCGATCTCCTTCGGCGACGAGCAGCGCCACCACGGTGCCGCTCTCGATGCCTTCGCCCACCTCGGGAAGTGTGAACTCCTGTGCCACGGTCGTCTCGGCCTCCTCAGGTCGTGAACGGATCGGGTCGATCGGTGCGGACGCCCAGTGCCTCGATGGCCTTCGCGACGACGGCGGGCTCGACGTCGCCCGCGTCTGCGAGCGCCTTGAGCGTGGCCACCACGATGTGCTTCGCGTCGACCTCGAAGTGGTCGCGAAGCTCCTCGCGCGCCTCGCTCCGCCCGAAGCCGTCCGTCCCGAGGCCGACCATCGGCCGCGGGAGGTGACGACTCAGGGCGTCGGGTAGCACCTTCATGTAGTCACTCGCCGCTACGAGCACGCCCTTCGCGTCCTGGAGCGCCTTCGCAGCGTATCCCACGCGCGGCTCCTCGGTCGGGTGGAGGCGGTTCCAACGCTCGACGTCGAGCGCGTCACGGTGGAGCGCCTTGTAGCTCGTCACGCTCCAGACGTCGACGCCGACCTCGTAGTCGTCCTCGAGGATCGTCGCCGCGCGCAGGACCTCGTTCATGATCGATCCCGAGCCGAAGAGCTGGGCACGGAGCTTGGAGCGCTTCTTGGCGGTGGGACGGAAGAGGTAGAGCCCACGGAGCACACCGTCTTCGAGCTCCTCGCGCGCGAGGTGCTCGGGCACGGGTGGTTGCACGTAGTTCTCGTTCCCGATCGTCAGGTAGTAGTAGACGTCTTCCTGCTCCTCGTACATACGCCGCAGGCCCTCACGGATGACGACCGCGAGTTCGTAGGCGAATGCCGGGTCGTACGCGAGGAGGTTCGGGACCGTCGACGCGAGCACGTGCGAATGCCCGTCCTGGTGCTGGAGTCCTTCACCGGCGAGCGTGGTGCGTCCGGCGGTGGCCCCGAGCATGAACCCCTTCGTACGCATGTCGGCGGCGAGCCAGGTGAGGTCGCCGATCCGCTGGAAGCCGAACATCGAGTAGTAGATGAAGAACGGCACGGTATTGACGCCGTGGGTCGCGTAGGCGGTACCGGCGGCGATGAACGAGCTCATGGACCCCGCCTCGGTGATGCCCTCCTCCAGGATCTGACCGTCCTTGCTCTCCTTGTAGTAGAGCAGGTTGTCGCGGTCGACGGGCTCGTAGAGCTGGCCGACGCTCGAATAGATTCCGATCATGCGGAAGAGCGCCTCCATGCCGAACGTGCGTGCCTCGTCTGGGATGATCGGCACCACGAGCGAGCCCCAGGTCTCGTCGCGGAGCAGCTTCCGCAGCACGCTGACGAACGCCATGGTGGTCGACACGGCGCGTCCATCGGAGCCGGTCATGAACTCCTCGAAGCTCTCACGGCCCGGCGCCGGGATGCTCGGCGCGTGCACGCTGCGCTGCGGCATGAAGCCGCCGAGCGCCTTGCGTCGCTCGAGCAAATAGGCGTGCTCGGGCGAGTCCTCGGGAGGCCGGTAGAAGGGGAACTCCGCGATCTCGTCGTCGTCTATGGGGATGTCGAGGCGGTCGCGGAACGCGCGCAGTTCGTCCTCGTTCAGCTTCTTCTGCTGGTGCGTGACGTTCTTCCCCTCGCCCGACTCGCCGAGGCCGTAGCCCTTGACGGTCCGAGGAAGGATCACGGTGGGGGAGCCTTCGTGGCGCAGCGCGCGGTGGTAAGCGGCGTAGACCTTCACGGGGTCGTGCCCGCCGCGGTTGAGCTTCGCGATGTCGTCGTCGCTCCACCCCTCGATGAGTCGCTGGAGCTCGGGGCTGTCGAAGAAGTTCGCTCGCAGCTCACTCGCGCCGAAGGCGGCGTAGCGCTGCGATTCACCGTCGACGAGCGCGTCGAAGCGACGAAGGAGGTGCCCTTCGGCGTCCTTGGCGATGAGCTCGTCCCACTTGCTCCCCCACGGGATCTTGATCACGTTCCAGCCGGCCCCGCGGAAGATACCCTCGAGCTCCTGGATGATCTGACCATTGCCGAAGACCGGCCCGTCGAGGCGCTGCAGGTTGCAGTTGATCACCCAGATGAGGTTGTCGAGGCGCTCGCGCGCGGCGAACTTGATGGCGCCGAGCGTCTCTGGCTCGTCGGTCTCTCCGTCGCCGAGGAAGGCGAAGACCTTTGCGTCACCGCGCTCCTTCAAGCCCCGCGCCTCGAGGTAGCGGTTGAAGCGCGCCTGGTAGATCGACAGGATCGGCGCGAGCCCCATGGAGACGGTCGGGAACTGCCAGTAGTCGGGCATGAGCCACGGGTGCGGGTAGGAGGCTAGGCCCGGCTCGTCTTGCAGCTCTCGGCGAAAGTTCCGCAAGCGCGTCACGTCGAAGCGTCGCTCGAGGTAGGACCGCGCGTACATCCCAGGGCTGGCGTGCCCCTGGTAGTAGACCTGGTCGGCGTCGACCCCGGCCTCGGGACCGCGGAACACGTGGTTGAAGGCGACCTCGTAGAGCGTGGCGGCGGAGGCGTAGGTCGATATGTGCCCGCCGATGCCGTCCGACATCTTGTTCGCGCGAACCACCATGGCCATGGCGTTCCAGCGGATGTAGTTTCGGATCTTCCGCTCGAGCTCCAGGTCGCCTGGATATTCGGGCTCGTCGTCGGGCGCGATCGTGTTCACGTAGGGCGTCTTCGAAGTGAAGGGCACCTCGACGCCGCGGTGGATCGCGTGGTGCTCGAGGCGCTTCAGGATCTCCCGTACGCGCTCCTCGCCCCCGCTCGCCAGGACGTACTCGAGCGACTCGAGCCACTCGCGCATCTCCACGTCGTTCAGTTCGGCGCGCTCGTCGTCGGAGAGCTGGGCGCGATCGTTCGTCAGGATCTCGTCTAGAACGTCAGCCACCGTGGATTCCTCTCTTGAAGTGCCAGCCGTCTCCACGGCGGCGCGGCGCTCGCGCTCGGCGCGACGATCGTGGTGGGCGCGACTCGCGTCGCGCAGGCCCCTCATGCTACCGCGTCGTGGCGAAACCCTCGTCTCCAGAAGGGGCGGGGCCCCCGCGGAACAGCACTCCGCGGCATCGCTCGTGCCGGCATTCACGAGAGCGACGGTCGTGGGACGGTCGCACCACACGTCCTCCGCTACGGTTCCTGGAGGCCGATGGAGAGGGGAGCACGATGGAACCATTCGCCAGTGACCGACCGTGGCTCGCACGCGCCGGAACGATACTCGCCCTGTGCACGGCAGTAGCGGTCTCGGCGTGTACTCCCGTCCCCGAGCACGGGATCGTTGGAAACGCCTGGATTCCGGTCTGGCGGAGCGACTGGAACGCCGCCGCCTCGCTCGCACCGAGCGTCGGGCTCGCGACCGAGATCTTCGCCTCCGGATTCGAGCGGCCTGTGGGAATCACGCCCCTGGGTGACGGCTCTGACCGCCTCGTGGTCATCGAGCAGGCGGGCAGGATCATGCTGGTCGAGGCGGGGCGAGAGCCTCACGCGATCCTCCTCGACCTGACGGAGGAGGTCGCCTGCTGCGGGGAGGAGGGGCTCCTCGGATTCGCAGCGCATCCCGACTTCGCGACGAATGGGGCCTTCTACGTCCACTACTCGACACGCAACTCGACGACGGTGGTCGAGCGCTATCTGCTCCGTGCGGATGATCGCCGACGAGGCGACGAGTCGAGTGCGCTCCGCCTCATCGAGATCGCGCAACCGGGAGCGACACACAACGGCGGACACGTCGCCTTCGGTCCGGACCGTGCACTCTACCTCGGAGTTGGGGACGGCGGGCACACCGTGCGGGGCCGAACGGCCGCGCAATCGCTCGATTCCCCGTACGGAAAGATCCTGCGGCTCGACGTCGATTGGACACTCCCGGAGCGTGAAGATCCGTCTGGAGCACCGTCCGAATCGGAGGTGTGGGCGCTTGGGCTCCGGAACCCGTGGCGCTTCTCCTTCGACCGAGCGACCGGCGACATGTTCATCGGAGACGTAGGACAGAACGCTTGGGAGGAGGTCGATCTCGTCCCCGCGGGTGTGTCGGGTGCGAACTTCGGCTGGCCATACGTCGACGGGTACGACTGCCGCCGGTCCTGCGAGACCGACGACTCGCTCCGACCGATCATCGCCTACGCGCACGACGTCGGCTGCGCGATCACGGGCGGGTACGTCTACCGAGGGGAGCGGATTCCACACTTGGAAGGCACCTACCTCTACGGCGACTTCTGCTCCGGGCGCATCTGGGGTGCCCGGCAGCGGGACGGCGTCTGGGTGAGCGAAGAGCTCATGGACCTCGAGGCGAACGTCAGCTCGTTCGGCGAGGATGATCGTGGCGAGATCTACTTCGCCGACTACGGCCTCGGCGTCGTCTATCTGCTCATCCCTATCACGGCGAACACCGCCGAACGGACCACGCATCGACGGCTCGGCGACGCGCACCTACGAGACTGAGCGTAATCGGTTCCATTCCCTCGCCCATGCGCGTTGCTCGACCCTCCAGTGCGTGCTGCACACACCTTCTTGAGAGACGCTTGACAGATGGTCGCAGCGAGTCTAGTCTGATGCACACACAATTCGTAACCGTTTACGAACGCCCTAGGGGGATCAGTGACGAACACGCGTCGCCCACCGAACCGCAGCACGAGCACGGGCGCCGCGATCGCGGACGCGGCGAGCGAGCACGCCTCACCGGGCGCCCGAACGACGCCGTCCGGTTCGCGCATCACGATCCGCGACGTCGCGCGCTCGGCCCACGTCTCCATCGGCACCGTCAGCCGCGCGCTGAACGGCCGGCCGGGCGTCCACCCCGACACCCGTCGGCGTGTGATGGCGGCGGTGGCCGAACTCGGCTTCGATCCCGACCAGGCTGCACGCGAACTCTCGAACCGGCGGCCCGTGCGCGTGGGGCTGAGCGTCGCGCGTGGGTTCCGCCGGCTCATCCCCTTCTTCGTCCTCTTCAAGGAGCACCTCCTCGACGGCCTCGCTTCGGGCGGCTTTCGCGTGCACGACGTCCCCACGGGCGCCGATGGCCTGCCGACGGCCGAAGCAGACCTCTACCTCCTCTTCGGTGCCCACGCCGACGACCCGCGAATCGCTCATCTCGAGGCGCAGGAGCGACCGTTCATCCTCGTCGGCCACCGCAAGGGTGTGCGCTCCGTCGCTGCGGACGACGTGCAAGGTGGCCGCCTCGCTGCGGAGCACCTCCTCCGCCTCGGTCACCGCGACATCCTGCACCTCACCGGCGCACTCTCGTCGCAGGCGTTCTTCGACCGGGCCCGGGGGTTCGGAGCGGCGCTGGCCGACGCCGACGTCGACGTCGGAAAGCCCTCGATCTGCGAGGATCCGAGCGCGCTCGCCGCCTACCGTGCCTTTCGTACGCTCCTCGAGTCGGGTGCCCGTCCCACCGCGGTCTTCGCCGCGACCGACGAGATGGCGGTCGGCTGCCAGGCAGCTGCGGTCGACGCCGGCCTCGCCATTCCGGGCGATCTCTCCGTGGTCGGCTTCGACGACATGCCCGAAGTCGGCTTCGATCTCACCACCGTCCGTCAGGACATCGGTGAACTCGCGCGCATCACCATCGACCTCCTCCACGAGGCGCTCGCGGACGCTCCCGTGCGCTCCGCATTTCTCCCCGTCCACCTCGTCACCCGCGGCAGCACCGCCGAGAGGAGGTGAGCTTCCGAGAACCGCTCGCCTCCGCACGGTCCGACCTCGCTCGCGCGGTTTCACTCCGCGCCTCATCGATTTAGGAGTCATCATGCGTACGATCGCCCTGTTCATTCTCGGCGCTGCCCTCGTGGGCGGCGCGTTCGCCCAGTCCATCCGCATCATGGGGTACGGCGGCAGCGACCCCGCCATCCTCGTTCGCCTCCTCGACGAGGTCGTCGGCGCGCAACTCGCCGAAGAGGGCATCACCGTCACGTACGAGCCGCTCGAGGGCGACTTCAACGCGGCGCTCTTCAACGCCCTCTCCGCCGGAACGGCCGCCGACATCTTCTACATCCCCGTCGAGACGGCGCCCGGCATCATCGCGACGGGCAAGGTCCTGCCACTCGACGGCGTGATCGACACCTCGCAGTTCATCGACTCCCTGGTCGAGGCCTACACCGTCGACGGAACGGTCTACGGCGTCGCCAAGGACTTCAACACGCTCGCCATCCACTACAACATCGATCTCTTCGAGGAGGCCGGCGTCGAGGTGCCGAACGAGAACGACACCTGGGAGACCTTCGCCGACAAGCTCCGCGGCGTCTCCGCGCTCGGCGACGACGTCTACGGCGCCTGCTTCCCCGCCGGTTGGGATCGCTTCGGTGCCTTCGCCTTCGGGGCCGGTTGGCAGCCATTCGACGCCGACGGCCGCAGCAACCTCCAGGATCCGGCGCTCGTCGAGGCGGTCACCTGGTACACCGACCTCGTGCGAGAAGGCGTCGCAGTGCAGCCTTCCGACATCGGCCAGGGCTGGACGGGCGGCTGCTTCGCCACCGACCAGGTCGGCGTCGCCATCGAAGGTGCCTGGATCCTCGGCTTCCTGCGCGACGAGGCCCCGAACCTGCAGTTCGGTACCACCTCCATGCCCATCGGACCATCCGGTGAGCGCGGCAACTTCCTCTACACGGTCGCCTACGGCGTCAATACGGACTCGCCCAACCGCGACGCCGCCGTGCGCGTGCTCGAAGCCCTCGTGAGCCCGGAGGCCCAGCAGTGGGTGCTCGAGCAGGGCCTCGCCATCCCCAGCCGGACTGAGCTCGCCGACAACCCCTTCTTCGACGAAGGGACGCCGGAGGCCGAAGCCAACCGCATCGTCTTCGCTGGCGCCGACGACGGGAACGTCTACGGCTTCCAGTTCGGCCGCATCGGCACCGAATGGATGAACCCGATCAACAGTGCCTTGGTCGAGATCATGACCGGTCAATCGACCGTCGACGAGGCGCTCTCTGGGGCGCAGGCCGACCTCGACATCGTGATGGATCGCGTCCGCTGAGGCAGCCGACCCAGGCGTAGCGAACGCACCGACGACGCGACTGCGTGGAGGGCCGACCCCGGCCCTCCACCCTCAGAGGGGACCCGACCGTGCGCTACCACCGTCAAGACACCGTGGCCGCCTACCTCTTCCTGCTGCCGTTCCTGCTGCTGCTCACGATCTTCTTCGGCTACGCCACGATCCGGGCCGTCTACTTCAGCTTCACCGACTACGACCTCTTCACCACGCCGAACTGGGTGGGGCTGCGCAACTACGTCGACCTCTTCCGCGACCCGCTCTTCCTGAGTGCGTTGCGCAACTCGGTCCTCTTCGCCATCGTCGTCACCACCATCCAGACGTTCTTGGCCTTGGTGATGGCGTCCGTGCTCAATCAAAAAGTGCGGGGCATCGGATTCTTCCGCGCGGCATTCTTCATGCCGAGCGTGACGAGTTCCGTGGTGATCACGCTCATCTTCCTGTGGATGTTCCAACGGCGCGGCCTGTTCAACTATCTCACGCACCAGATCCAGAGCGCAGCTCCGCTCATTCTCACCTTCTTGGCCATCGTCGTCGTGGTCCAGGTGGCCCACGTGGCGTGGGAGCGCTCGCGCCGGCTGCCCGCCGGCCTCTTCGATCCCGCACTGCTCGTCGTCTCGCTCCTCGCCGCCGGCGTCGGCACGTGGCTCCTCGCCGTGACCGGCGTGGTCGGTGCCCGCGACCTCCCCCCTGTCGACTTCATCTGGCTCCAGACGCGCGCCACCATCCCCCCGGGCGCACCGTTCTGGCTCTCCGTCCCCATCCCGCTGGCGGCGATCATGATCCAGAACATATTCACCACCGTTCCGACGTTCATGCTCATGTTCCTCGCCGGGCTCCAGGACGTGCCCAAGAGCCACTACGAAGCCGCCTCGCTCGACGGCGCCTCCCCCGTGCAGCAGTTCTTCCAGATCACCATCCCGTCGGTCCGTCCCGTCACGTTCCTGGTGCTCACGCTGTCGATGATCGGCACGCTGCAGATGTTCGATCAGGTTGCCATCTTCGGCGACGCAGCCCCGTTGCGATCGATGGTGACGCTGGCATACTTCGTCTACAACCGGATGTTCCCCGGGGCGCAGACGCCCGAGGTCGGCTTCGCCGCCGCCGGCGCGATCTTCCTGGCGCTCCTCACGCTCACCGTGGTGCTGATCCAGCGCCGCCTGGTGCGTTCGGAGGCGAGCTGACGTGGCGACCACCGGTGGGCTCAGCTTCCCCGACGACACCACACACCTCGATCCGCGAGCCTTCGACCGCTGGCAGGCCCGACGCCGTTGGGCGAAAGCCGGGCTGATCTACGCCGTGATGCTCGCGTTCGCGATCGTGTTCATCGGTCCCATCCTCTTCGCAGCAGTATCGTCGATCAAGACCGATCCACTCGAGTACCCTCCGAGCCTCGCGATTCCGCAGCTGCAACCGAAGAACTGGTCGGCCTCGGCGCGACTCGGCGCCGCCGGCGCCGGCGACCGCCTGTTCGGTGGCTTCGCGCCCGGTGCGGTCGTCCCCTTCGAGATCACCTACTTCGTCCGGGAGGGCCTCGACGTGACCCCGCCCGAGGTCGTGGTACCGCGGCGGCGCCCCGGCGCCGGCCCTGGCGCCGTCCTGGCGATGGACTTCGCTGCCGACTACGCGAGCGTCGGCGACCTGACGATCGTGCGCCGCCAGCCGAGCCTGGCCGACGAGACGGGGGCTATCCCGGGGGAGCTCGTCACCTTCGCCTTCACCGTCGCCTACGTCGGTGAAGGCCCTACGACGGAGCGGCTCCCGCTCGACGTGACCGCCGAGGTCGGCATGACCTACGTCGATTCGACGATCACCGCGAGCCGCCTCGAACGGCGCGGCCGTACGGCGTCGTTCGAGAACGCCGCCCCGGGCGTCCTCGGCTACGTCTTTCGCAACTACGTCCGCGTGTTCAACGAGGTTCGCACGCCGGCGACGCGCCAGAGCCTCTTCCTCGTGTGGATCGGCAACAGCTTCGTCTTCGCCTTCTTCCGCATCATCATCACGCTGCTGCTCGCGTCGATGGCCGGCTACGCGCTGGCGCGACTCCGCTTCCGCGGTCGCGAGGCGATCTTCATGCTCGTGCTCTTCGCGCAGATGGTACCGCTGCAAGTCCTCTTCATCTCGAACTACCTGGTCCTCCGCGACGGCATCGTCTCGATCGATGGCTTCAAACTCTCCACCTTGTGGGGGTTTCCGGACGGGATGCTCAACAGCCTCACCGGGCTCCTGTTCGTGACCGCGCTGAACGCTGGAGCCGTGTTCATCATGAAGCAGTTCTTCGAGTCGATCCCGCGCGAGGTCGAGGAGGCGGCGATGATCGACGGCGCGAGCCATTGGCGGCGCTACTGGAGCGTGGTGCTGCCGATGGCGCGGCCCGCACTCGGCGCACTCACGATCATCACCTTCCAGGGGGCGTGGAACGACTTCTTCTGGCCCTTCATCGTGCTCACGAGCCCCGAGACGATGAAGACGCTCCCGATCGGCCTCCTCTCCTTCCGCAACATCTACGGCGGGGTGGGCGACTGGGGCCTCATCCTCGCCGGCGCGGTCCTCAGCGCACTTCCGGTGATCGTCCTCTTCGTGGTCTTCCAACGCTACTTCCTCGAGGGCGTCTCGTTCGGGGGCGGCAAGGAGTGACGGCTGCACGGGGCTCGCCCTCCGCGCCGGCGTCCTGGTAGATTCGAGATGCCCGGGTCGAGTGCCGCCGCACTCGCCCCGGGCCTTCCCTAGGAGTTGCGATGGATTTCCGGCACAACGTCGTGCTCAAAGAGCACTACACCTTCTTCGTCGGCGGCGCCGAGGCCGGAGCCGACGGTGGCGAGCACGGCCTCTACAACCGCGACACCCGTATCCTCTCGCGCTATGCCTGGCGCTTCCTGTCGGGGAGCGAAGGTCGGTTCCAAGCACTCGTGATCGATAGCCCGCGGCCCGACACGCTCCACGCACACCACGCGCTCATTGCCGGACCGTCGCAGCTCGTGGCGGTGCGGCGGACGCTGCACGCCTGCGCGAACGGGCTCGACGACGAGCTCGTGATCGAGAACACGTCGCTCGACCGGCAGTCGATCAGCGTCGAACTCGATGTCGTGGCCGATTTCGGTGACCTCTTCGAGGCGCGCGGATGGCACGCGATCGAACGCGCGGCGCCGATCGGGCACGTCGAAGCCACGGCGGTCGAGTTCCGTCATCGCGCCAGCGACGGCCTCGAGATAGCTGTTCGCGTCACCTTCGACGCGCTCGCCGCCGCCCGACCCGACGGGGGCGATTGGGAGCTCTCGCTCGCACCCGGCGAGTGCGTGACGCTCTGCGCCGAGGTGCGCGTCGACAACCCCCTCGACACACCCCCGCACGATCCGATCTCCTACGACGCGTGGCGCTCGGGGTTCTCGAGCGACGATCTCGCGCATGGCGTGGTCGCCCGCGCGGTCGACGATCTGCGTGGGCTGCTGCTCTTCACCGAGCACGGCCCCGTGCCCGCCGCCGGCATTCCGTGGTTCGTAGCGGCGTTCGGCCGAGATGCGCTCCTGAGCGCCCACATGCTGCTGCCGCTCGCGCCCGAGGTCGCAGCCGGCACGCTGCGCTACCTCGCGCACCACCAGGGGCGCCGCGTGGACGCCTTCCGGGCCGAAGAACCGGGCAAGATCATGCACGAACTCCGTTTCGGTGAGCTGACCCGAATGGGGCGGGTGCCGCACGGGCCCTACTACGGCACCGTCGATGCCACGCCGCTCTTCGTGTCACTCGTCGATGCATACCGGCGCGCCACGGGTGACATGGAGCTCGTGCGGTCGCTCCGACCGGCGTGGGAAGCCGCGCTGGCATGGATCGACGACTACGGCGACCTCGACGGTGACGGGTTCGTGGAGTTCACGCCCGCCCCGCCGGGCGAGGGGCTCAACGTGCAGTCGTGGAAGGACTCGGGCGACTCGATGAGCCACGCCGACGGCACGCTCGCGGCGGGTGCACTGGCGGTGTCCGAAGTGCAGGGGTACGTCTACGCAGCATTTTGCGCTGCGGCCGACCTCCTCGAGGCCGAGGCCGACGCCGAGGGGGCCGAGCGCTGGCGCGCACGCGCCACGACGCTCGCCGCGCGCTTCCACGACGCCTTCTGGCTGGACGATCTCGGTACCTACGCCATGGCGCTCGATGGCGCCAAGCGCCCCTTGCGCGTGCAGAACTCCGACGCGGGTCAGCTCCTCTGGACCGGCATCGTCCCCGAGCACGCGGCGCCGCGCCTCGTGGCGACGCTCCTGTCGCCGGCGCTCGCCTCCGGGTGGGGCATTCGAACCCTCGGCGCGGAGGAGGTTCGCTACAACCCGGTCAGCTATCACAATGGGTCGGTATGGCCGCACGACACGGCGCTCATCGCCGGCGGCTTCGAGCGCTACGGCTTCACGTCCGAAGCGGCCAGCCTCGGCGACGCCCTCTTCGACCTCGCCCGAGCGCAGCCCGACGGGCGCCTCCCGGAGCTCGTCGCCGGCTATACGCGCGACGACCGTGCACCCGTCCCCTACCCCGTCGCGTGCCGGCCCCAGGCCTGGGACGCCGCCGCGCTCCTCTACCTGCTCACGCTCCGTCGGCGCCCACCGAAGCGTGCACTCGTCGCAGCGTTCCCCTGACCACCGCCACCGAGCGATCGGCCGCGAGCACCGTGAAGGCGCGAAAGTCGACCTCGGCGGCGTGGTCGGCGGTATCCGAAACGCTCCGCACGATCACGAACGGCGCTCCCCATCGTGCGCACACCTGCGCGACCGCCGCCCCCTCCATCTCGGCACACGCCGCCCCGAACTCGGCGAAGAGCGCCGCCACGCGCTCCGGATCGGCCACGAACTGGTCTCCCGACGCAACACGCCCCGAAAGAGCCCGAACGCCGGCCTCGGCCGCGACCTCCGTCGCCGCCGCCAGTGCGAAGGCGTGCAGGAGCGGATCCGCGGGCCACGCCAGCAGCGCCTCGCCCGGTACGCGCCCCGCCTCGTAGCCGAGCGCACGCACGTCGACATCGTGCTGCACGGCGTCGACGCTCACCACGATGTCGCCCACCGCCAGTCGGGGGTCGACGCCTCCGGCGACACCGGTCATGATCACGCGCTGCGCACCACTCCCGAGGAGCGCCTGCGTGAGCGCCGCGGCGTTGACCTTGCCGATACCGCACTCGGCGAGGAGCACGTCGACGCCCTCGATGCGCCCGCGCACCACGGCGAAGGGGTGGGCGGCAACCGGCTCGAGCCGCTCGGCGACCGATCGGAGGCCCGCGAGCTCCTCCGGCATCGCCGCGATCACCGCGATCGGCACGTGAGCATCCCCCTCATCCGGGGCTGTTCGTATACACCAACCGCCCGAGGAAGGCGCCGGCCACGAGACCCGGGATGGCGAGCGCGAGCATCAGCGGATCGGTGGTCACGTCGGTCTGGAACATCTTGGCGACCTCCACCCCGATCGTGAGGAAGGCCCCCGAGATCAACGTCATCATCACGGCCCGCGGCGTGTTGCGTCGCATGAGCCACAGCACCGAGAAGTACCCGAAGAGCAGGTAGAAGCCCGCGCCCGTCACCGTTCGCAGGAGCTCGTTCCCGGCGACGTCCTCGCTCGGCGCTGCGCTCTGGAGCACGATGAAGAAGATCGTCGCCATCATCAGCGCACCAGCGAAGCGTCCCGGCTTCTTCCCCGGTCGGCCGGTCGCCGCGGGCGCTCCGCCCTTCGTCGCGTCGTTGGCACCGTCGTCCGACGCTGCGCTCCCACCCGCTGCACGCCGCGCCTTCGCGGCCTCGCGGCCGCGCAGACGGCGGGCGCGGGCGGTCTGGATCTTCTCGCGGCGGGCGTCCCTCTTGCGCTCCTTCTCCTTCTCCGCTTTCTTGTCCTGCTTCTCCTGAGCGCGGCGGATCTGCCGATTCATCATGACGCCAGTGTACGTTCCGTTGGCTCGCGAACCCCGACACCGGCTCGTGGCGAAGGGCGGCGCGCGCGCCACGCCGGCGCGGTGCGGGCGAATCGAGGGGTGCTAGACTTCGCCCTCATGCAGCCTTCGAGCACGATCGACGACGCCACCTTGCACGAGCTCGCCGAGGCATTCGGTACGCCGCTCTGGATCTACGACCTGCGCGAGATCGACGCCGCACTCACGCTCGTGCGCGACGCTTTCCCGCACGCCCACCTCGCCTACGCCGCCAAGGCGAACGCCAACCGCGCGATCCTGCGGCACCTCCATGCGCACGGCGTGGGGGCCGAGGTGATCACCGTCGGAGAGCTCGCGCGCGTGCTCCGCGCGGAGATGAACCCGGCCGGCATCGTGGTCGGCGGTCCGGCGCAGGACCGCGCGCTGCGCGAACTGGCACGGCGGAGCGGGGTGGGCCGCATCAGCCTCGACAGCGTGTCCCAGTGGGCCGATTGGCGCGACGACGGCGGCTGGCCCGACGGCGCCCGCGCCTTCGTGCGGGTGAATCCCGCCCTCGACCCCGCCACGCACGAACACATGGCGACGGGTCAAGCGACCTCGAAGTTCGGCCTGGCCCCCGACGAGGCGCTGGCCCTCGCACGTGAGGTCGCCGACGCCGGGGTCCTCGCCGGCCTGCACGTGCACGCCGGTTCGCAGATCACCGACACCGCCGTCCACGACGGTGTGCTGGCGGTGCTCGCGCCGCTCTACGACGCGCTCCCGGAAGCGTACGAGCTCGACCTCGGCGGCGGCTTCGCCGTCCCCGGTTACCCCTACGCGGCGCTCGCCGAGCGCGTCACGTCGTTCACGGAGGCCCGCGGATTGCGGCTCTGGCTCGAACCCGGTCGCGCCCTCGTGGCCACCGCCGGCACGCTGCTCACGCGCGTGCTGCACGTGAAGGAGGGTGTGCGGCGGCACGTGATCGCCGATGCCGGCATGGCCGACCTCCTGCGCCCCGCGCTCTACGGTGCCCACCACCCGGTGCGCGCCGTGAGCGACGGGAGCACGCGCAGGTCGCACGACGGCCCCACCGACGTCGACGGGCCGCTGTGCGAGAACGCCGATCGTATCGCCCGCGACGCGGCCCTCCCCGACGTCCTGCGCGGCGACCTGCTCGCCGTCGAGCTCGCGGGCGCCTACGGCCTCGCGATGGGATCACACTACGCGTCGCACACGCGCGCAGCCGAAGTCGTGATCGACGGCGGCGGTGCACCGCGACTGGCGCGGCGACGCGAGGTGCTCGAGGCGCTCTGGGCCGACGAGGTCGACGAGGAAGGCGAAGGGGGCTTCGAGTTCCTCACCTTCGGCGAGGCCGCCCCCACGGCAGGGTGAGCGCCGGTTCGAACGGGGCCGGCCGCCGCGTCGCCGACGGCGACGGCGGCCCCCACGGGCCGGCCTTGGCGGAGTGCGCGGCGCGACGCTTCGGCCGCCTCGCGGGTCGCCACGCACTCTCCGTCTCGCTCGCCGACGGCTCCTGGCTCGCTCGCGCCGCCGACGCGCCCTTCGTCGCCGCGAGCGTGATCAAGGTGCCACTGCTCGTGCTCGCGCTCGCGGCCGCGGAGCGCGGCGAGTTCGATCCTGGCGAACGCGTGCAGGTCGAGCGCAACGACCTCGCGACCGGGTCCGGCCTCCTGCGCGACCTCGACGACGGCCTCACCCTCACGTGGCGCGACCTGCTCACGCTCATGATGGTGATCTCGGACAACACGGCCACCAATCTGGTACTGGCGCGGCTCGGCGTCGAGGCAGTCAACGCGGCTCTCCCGGGCCTCGGCATGCCGTCGACGTCGGTCGCGGGCCCGCTCCAGGTCGATGCGACACGTCAGACACCGGCGCAGCGCGCGGGACGCAGCGCTACGACGACTGCGGCCGATCTGCACGACGTGCTGCGTCGGCTCGACGACGGCCTCCTGCTCGGTCCGGAGGCCACGGCGTGGGCCCGCGATCGCCTGGTCGGTCAACGCTATCGAGAGGGTATCGCGCGACTCCTCGATGGCCCCCCGGGCACGCATGTCGTCGGCTCGAAGGGGGGCTGGCTCGCTCGGGCACGACACGACGCGGGGATCGTCTGGAGCGCGGACGGCGTGCGGCTCGCCACGGTCGTGGTCCTCAGCGCCGATCACCCGACCGAACGGTTCGGGCCCGACCACCCGGCCGTTCTCGCGATCGCTCGCTTCGCGCGCGACGCGCTCGCGCTCACGCGACCGTAGGCCGCCTCGCAACGACGCGGCGCGGCCCACGGGTAGGCTGAGCGGGTGGAACACGTCGTCGTCATCGGATCGGGGTTCGGTGGCCTGGGGGCTGCGGCGCGACTCGCCGCCCGCGGGCATCCGGTCACGCTCGTGGAATCACTCGACAAGCTCGGCGGTCGCGCCTACGTCTTCGAACAGGATGGCTTCCGATTCGATGGCGGGCCCACGATCATCACCGCGCCCTGGCTCTTCGACGACATCTGGACCCTGGCTGGGAAGCGGCGCGAGGACTACGTCGAGTTCGTGAAGTGCGACCCCTTCTATCGCATCTTCGATCACACCGGGCGGCGCTTCGACTACAACGACGACGAGGCCTTCATCCTCTCGGAGATCGCCCGCATTTCACCGAGCGACGCGCGGGGCTACCTCGACTTCGTCCGCAGCGCCAAGGCGATCTTCGACAAGGGCTTCGTCGAACTCGCCGATACGCCGTTCTCGACCTTCTGGGACATGCTCCGCGTGGCGCCCGACCTGATCCGGCTCCGTTCCGATCAGAGCGTCTACCGCTACGTATCGAAGTACATACAGGACGACTTCCTCCGACAAGTCTTCTCGTTCCACCCGCTGCTCGTGGGTGGCAATCCCTTCGATACGACGAGCATCTACGCGATGATCCACTACCTCGAGCGGCAGTGGGGTGTCTGGTACGCGATGGGGGGAACGGGGGCGCTCGTGGCCGCCTTCGAGCGCCTCCTGCGAGAACTCGGCGTGGACGTCCACCTGAACGCGCCCGTCGAGCGGATCCTCGTGTCGCGTGGGCCCGACGGCCGGCCGCGGGCCAAGGGCGTTGCGCTCGCCGACGGCCGCACGATCGCGGCCGACGTGGTGGTGAGCAACGCCGACGTCGCCACGACCTACACCAAGATGATCGCTCCGGAGTTCCGCCGCGTCTACACCGACCGGAAGATGGAGCGCATGCGCTACGCGATGTCGTTGGTGGTCATCTACTTCGGCACCGACCGCCGCTACACCGACACCGGGCTCGCGCACCACAACATCATCCTCGGACCTCGCTACGAGAGCCTGCTGAAGGACATCTTCCACAACCGCGGGACGCTTCCGAACGACTTCAGCCTCTACCTGCACATGCCGACGATCACCGACCCGACCATCGCACCCGAGGGGCACGAATCGTTCTACGTACTCTCCCCCGTGCCGAACCTCGGCAGCGGCATCGACTGGCGCGAGCACGCGAGCACCTATCGAGACGCGATCATGGGAGCGCTCGAGGAGCGCTACCTGCCGGGGCTGAGCCGCCACCTGGTGAGTGAACGCATGATCGACCCGACCTACTTCCGGGACACGCTCCGCTCGCACCAGGGCTCGGCCTTCTCGGTCGAGCCGATCCTGACGCAGTCGGCCTGGTTCCGACCGCACAATCGCTCCGAAGACGTCCCCAATCTCTATCTGGTGGGTGCGGGCACGCACCCAGGCGCCGGGATGCCCGGGGTGCTGTCGTCGGCGAAGATCGCCGACGACATGATCACCGCGCGAGCTCGGAGCACGTCCACGACGCCGGGCTGACGCAGCGGGGCGAGCCGCTCAGCCGGCGGCGTGCGCTACGGCACCACCTGCACGACGATCTCCACGGGCTGCGTCCGTCCGTTGCGGGCGACGAGCACGGCACGGACCCGCTGGCCACCGAGCGGTGCATCGCCGGGAACATGCAACCGCAGCGTCGCCTCGAACGTGACCCCCTGCGCTCGAGGCCGATCGAAGGCTCGCACGCCGTCGACGTCGAGCGTCCATCCGTCGCGCGCCACCACGTCGCGAACGCTGAAGAGCGCCGTGACCGAGGCGGCCGCGCCATCCGGGCCCCAGGGTATCCACCGCCCCGTCAGGTCTTCCCTCGCATAGCCGAACGCACCGTGTTCGAAGGACGCCACCACGAAGGTGGTCGCGCCGCGCTTGGAAGTGACGGTTCGATCGACGCCGAGATCGAACGGGTTCCCACGGTCGCCCTGCACACCCGGCGCGCAGCCGGCCGCAAGGAGCACGAGGGCGACGAGACCGACAGCGAGGCGCGCTGCGACGCGCCCCACGTGGCCGAAACGGACGCTCACCGGGAATCTACGCATGACCAAGGGTACCAAGCGTCCACGTGAGGAAGGGCTACGGCGACGGCGCGCTCCCTTCACGTCGGTGGCCGCAGGGCACGAAGCGCCGCAGCGCGGCTCCAGGCCCCCCAGAGCGTCATCACGGCGACCCCGAGCACGACGAGGACCACGCCACCCCACTGCAACGGAGAGAGGAGCTCTGCGAACCAGACGCGTCCCCACACCACGGTGAGCACCGGTTGGATCAACAACAGCACCGACGTGTCGAGCGCCGGGAGCCGCGGCAGCACGCTCAGGATGATCCACCACCCGAGGACCTGCGAACCGAGCGCGAGGAGCGCCAACCAACCGTGTGCCGGCCACGCGGGTTCCAGGTCGAACCCGGGATCGCTCAGGATTCCCAGTACGAGCGTCACGAGTGTGGCGCCGATCGTGGCGTCGAGCAGGGGCCCCGACGGCCGCGCCAGCCCCCGGGCCGCACGCCTGAACACCAGCAGGAACGACGCGTAGGCGAGGGCGTTGGCGAGGCCGAAGAGCACGCCGAGGACGGGCTGCTCGCCGTAGGCGTCCGGCCGGCCGACACCGGTGACGAACACGACTCCCGCGAACACGAAGGGCGCCGCCACGATGGCGCCGATCGGCGGGCGCTCGCGCAGCGCCAGCCAGGCGACGAGCGCCACGAACACCACCTGGGTGTTCCCCAGCACCGTCGCGAGTCCGGCGCCCACGTAGCCGATCGAGTAGTTCCAGAGCGTGAACGAGAGCCCCATGAGCCCCCCGGCGAGGAGGCACGCCCACCGTCGACGGGCCGAGCGCGTGTCGAATCGCCGCGTCGCGACGTAGAGGACCGCGATCACGGGCAGCGCGTACGCCGGCCGGAAGAACGCCGCGGTGGAGGGAGAGACATCCGCGAGGCGGATCATGATCGCGGAGAAGGAGATGATGACGGCGGCGAAGATACCGAGCAGGTGGAACATGGGGGTGAGCGTACGCCGAGGGGCGAACCCCTCAGGCGCCGTCGCCACCGCGGACGACGGCCGGGACGGAGCGCGCGGTCGACTCCACGCAGCCGTTCGTCACGGCGCCGCACACCACGAGCGTG
>JACCWH010000057.1 GCA_013697735.1 Trueperaceae bacterium
TGCGGCTGCTGCGGCTCGCGCGCGTCGGGCGGGGACTGCGTCTGGTGCGCGTCGTCAGCTCGGTGAACCGCGGGATGCGCGCGCTCGGGGCCACGCTCCAGCGTAGAGGCTTCAGCTACGTGATCGCGCTCAGCCTGGTCGTTGCATTCGCAGGTGCGGCCGGCATGTTCGCCTTCGAGAGCGAAACCCCGGGCGGTCTCAGCTCCTACGCCGACGCGCTGTGGTGGACGGCGATGATCCTCACCACGTTCGGCTCGCAGTTCTGGCCGGAGTCGTTCGAGGGGCGGGTGCTCGGGTTCATCCTGTCGCTATACGCGATCGGCGTCTTCGGCTACGTGACGGCGACGCTGGCGACGTTCTTCATCGGCCGCGACGCCGCGAACGACGAGGCCGAGGTGGCAGGGCAGGGAGAGCTCTCGGCGCTTCGGGAAGAGGTGGCCGCATTGCGTGCGGACATCAGGGAATTGGTGAGGAGTGCGCAGGGCGGGTGAGTCTGATGCCATCGCCGGCGATGTCGGCGAGGTCGTAGCTCGCCGCGCTCGATGGCGCGCCGTCACTGGTCGACGACGGAGCCGTCGCGGTGGTAGCGCATGCCGACGGGGCGCGGCTTCGGCGGGAACGCCTCGTGGACGTCGGGGCGCAACTCCACGCCGAGCCCTGGCGCGTCCGGGATTACGAGGAAGCCGTCCTCGAGCACCGGCAGCGACGTGACGAGCTCCTCGCCCCGATGCCTTGGTTCATCCATCGCGCCGGTACCGCCCTGGGTCGTTGGGTACTCCTGGATGGCGAAGTTGGGGATGCAGGCGTCGAGCTGCAGGCTCGCGGCGAGGCAGACGGGGGAGAGCGGGTTGTGGGGGACCACCTCGGCGCCGAACGCCTCGGCGATGGCTGCGATCTTCCGACCCGCGGTGAGGCCGCCGCAGACGCACAGCGACACCCGAACGTACTTCACGCCCTGGCGAACGAGCAGCATCTGGAACTCGTAGAGCGACATGAATCGCTCACCCGTCGCGATCGGGATGATCGTCCGCGCCGCGATCTCGGCCATCGCGTCGAGGTTGTCGGGGCGGATCGGATCTTCGAGGAACATCGGCCGGAACGGCTCGATCTCACGCGCGAACGCGATCGCTTCCGCGGTGGTGAGGCGCCGGTGGATCTCGATGCAGAGGTCGACGTCGTCACCGACTGCCTCACGGACCGCGCGGACGTTCTCCACCGCGTCGTGGAGCTTGCGCGAGTGCGACTTGAAGTAGGGCTCACGCTTGTCCTCGTCGAGGAACGGATTCAGGTGCCCGATGGCGGTGATACCGCGCGCCTTGAGCGCGAGGCTCCGTTCGACCATGTCCTGTATCGAGCGGGCCTTGACGTGGGCGTAGATCCGCGCGCGATCGCGGACCTTGCCCCCGAGGAGACCGTGCACGCTCACACCCAACTCCTTGCCGCGGATGTCCCACAGCGCCATGTCGATGGCCGAGACGGCGCCCATGATGGCCGTGCCGCGGAAGTGGCTCGAGCGGGTCATGACGTTCCAGTGATGCTCGATCCTGGCGGGATCCTCGCCCACCAGGTAGTCCCCGAATTTCGTGATGGCCGCGCTCGACGCCTCGAGGTGCCCCCAGGCGCCCGATTCACCGAGGCCGACGATCCCTTCGTCGGTGTGGACCCGCACGAATAGGAAGCGGTCGACGAGCAGTGGTTCGACGCGGACGATCTTCAGGCTCGAGCGCCCCGAAGGCGGTCGCGTGTCGTCGAGCGGTGGCTGCGCACGTGACGTCATGAACGGACCTCCAGGTCGCGTAGGGACCACGTGCCGTCGTCGTCTACGATCACGGTGCCGTTGGCGGCGGAACGCTCGGCGAGGTGCTCGAGGATGTCCTTCCCGGCGCCACTGCGCGGGTCGAGCGGGGCGATGGTGTTGCGGTCGTCGCGACGGACCGGCACGATGTCGATCCCCACGACGCGGCTGGCGCGGACGCTGCAACGCAGGAGCAACCCGTCGAGGTTGCGGCCGCGCATCTTCGGCCAGTCGAACGCGAAGTTGCCGAGGCTGTAGAAGATCGGTCGCCCGGTGTGGAGCTCGACCTCCTGGATCACGTGCGGGTGGTGGCCGACCACGATGTCGGCTCCGGCGTCGATCGCGGCGCGACCGATCGCTCGCTGGTACTCGACGGGGTCGGGGCTGCTCGAGACCCCCCAGTGGCAGGAGACGACGAGGACATCGACCCGCGGGCGGAGTTCGGCGATGACGCTCACGAGCGCCTGGAGTTCGTCTGCGTCCGGGAACGTGACGATCTCCGGTGGTGCACCGGGCATCTCGAGCGCGCGGCGGCCGGGAGCGTACGCGGTGTACGCCTTCACCGTCGCCACCCCCGGGGCGTCCACGTCGGCCGCGTGCTCGCTCGGCCAGAAGACAGACGTGACGCTCAGGAAGGCGTAGCGGACGCCGTCCTTCGTGACGAGCGCCGGTGCAAGCGCCTCGGCGAGGTTGCGGCCGACGCCGCAGGGCGCGATGCCTGCGCCTTCGAGCGTGCGGCGCGTATCGAGCGCGACGCGCCGAGGGTAGGTCACGTTGCTGGCGCAGCCCATGGCGTCGAAGCCGGCCGCGAGGTACGCCGCCACGGTCGCAGGATCCGAGTGTCGCCAACGCGGCTTGTGCGGCACGTCCGGCGCACTCGGATCGGTCGATGGGGTCGAAAGGGGGCCCTCGAGGTGCCCGAAGCGGACATCGCAGGCGTCCAAGAGGGGTTGCACCAGCGTAAAGGCGTCCTCCGGAACCGCCCGCTCCTGGACGTTCACGTCACCGACGATACCGAGCACCTGGTCGCGGACGGCGGCGGTCCTGCTCACGCGCTCGCCGCCGGGACTGCGATCGCGGCCACTTCCGGCCCCGGCGCGCTGGCGCGCACAACGAGCTCCGGCTTGATGACGATCTCGGTCGTGAGGTTGCGCCCCGCCATCCGGTCGATCAGCATCCGCACCGCGTTGCGCCCGATTTCGAACCGGTCGACGTGGAGCGTGGTGAGCGCCGGCGTCACCAGGCGCGCATAGGCCATGTCGCCATGGCCGATCACCGCGATGTCCTCGGGGACGCGCCGCCCGAGTTCGCGGCAGCCGTGAAGTACACCTACGGCGACGACGTCGTTGTTGCACACGATCGCGTCGACTTCGGGATGCTCCGGAAGGAAGCCGATCACCGCTTCCATCGCGGCCTCGACGGTCGTCTGGCCGCGCACGACGTGCGCTTCGTCGAACGCGAGACCGTGGGTCGCGAGACCCGTGCTGAAGCCGTCGAGAAGCGCGAGACTGATGTCCGAGCGTCCGAGTCCGGGGAAGAGCGCGATGGTCTGCCGTCCGCTCCGGACGAGGTGCTCGACGGCGAGCGCCATCGACACGGTGAGGTCGGTGCGGATCACACCAGCGATCCGGTGGGGGACCTGCCTGTCGATGACCACGGCGCCCCGATGCCGACCGAGCAAGCGGGCGAGCCGTGCCTCGGGCATGCGGGGCTTGAAGACGATCACGCCGTCGACCGATTTGTGCTCGAACGCCTCGAGCGCCCGTTCTTGCTTCTCGGCGTTGCGAAAGGCGTTCGACATGAAAAGGTCGTAGCCGAGCTCCGCCGCCGTCGCCTCGGCGCCCTCCGCGATCTCGGCCTGGTAGGGGTTGCTGAGGTTGGAGAGCACCAACCCGAGCGTCTTGGTGCGGCGCGTGGCGAGGCTGCGAGCGATTCCGTTGGGCCGGTACCCGAGTTCTTGGATCACTTCGAGCACGCGTCGGATCGTGTCGGCGCTCGCTTCGCCCTTCTCGTTGACGATGCGGGACACGGTCTGCTTCGACACGCCCGCGACGCGTGCAACGTCCGCCATCGTCACTCTCGACATATCCGCGCCTCACAATCCGGCTCCGCTCCCGCGTACCGCTTCTCATACCACGATGTCGAGGTATGGCGTTACCGGGAACGTGATGTGGCGCTCACTCTACAGATCAACGTTCCGCCCGTCAAGCGACCGCCCGTGTCCCGGCCGGTCGCTGGGCAATGCGGTGGAGTTCGCCTACGATCCGCACAGGAGCGGGCTGCGCCCGCTCGAAGCCTTGCTGGGGTCACCCGAGCCGGGTGCTGCCGCGATCAAGTACGACTCCTTGACACCGACGATGCCCCGTGCTACCTTCCCTGCAATTCCGTTACCGGTCTCGTCCCGATGCATCGTTCGTCTCGGTGATCGCCGACGAGAAGCCGTGGACCCGATCACGAGCGACGGCGCATTCGTTGCCGGCGCGATGGGTACCCGAGCGAGGGAGGTGGTGCGCGACAGTAGGGAAATCGATGCCGATCGCGGCGCCGGCCCGTCCGACCTTCGGTAGCAGCCTCGCTGCCATGCGAGCCACAGGCTCGGGAACGGAGCACGACCAACGATGAGTTTCGACATGTTGAGTTCGCCCCCGAAGGGTTCCAACGCTCCGGCTCGCGCGCTCCGTACCGTAGTCGGCCTGACGATCGCGGCCCTCTTGGGTTCGGTCCTCGCTCAGGCGTACGTCGACGCGACCCCGACTGCCCTGAACGAGGCCCCCGGGCTCGCGCAGCGAGTTGCCGCCGGCACCCTGCCTCCGCTCGCGGAGCGCCTCCCCGAGCGCCCCGTCGTCGTCGAGCCGTTCGCCGAGATCGGCACGTATGGCGGCACCTGGCGCACCGCCATCCTCGAGCCGGCCGACACCTGGATGCGGCACGTGGTGGGGTACGACCACCTCGTCACGTGGCTCCCGGACTGGACGGGAACGCAGGCGAACGTGATCGAGAGTGTCGAGGTCAACGACGACGCGACCGTCTATACCTTCGGTCTCCGCCGCGGTCTGAAGTGGTCCGACGGCGAACCCTACACGGCCGACGACCTCGTCTTCGTGTACGAGAGCGTCTGGAGTCACCCCGAGCTCCCGGGTTTCCCGGCCTCGATGCGGAGCCCAGACGGTCACGGCGTCATCGAGAAGGTCGATGACGACACCGTCACCGTCACCTTCCCATCGTCGTTCGGCCTCTTCCTCGAGGGCATCGCCGACTCGTTCGGGATCGAGTTCACGCAGTATCCGGCGCACTACATGGCGCAGTTCCACCCCGACCACAACCCGGATGGCCTCGACGCGCTCGTCACCGCAGCGCGCCTCGGGTCATGGGTCGATCTGTTCGAGATCCGTGGCGACACCTGGCGCAACACCGAGAAGCCGTCGCTCAACGCCTGGCTCATCACCGAAGGCTTCGGTGAGGGCACGCGCGTAGTGGCGGAGCGCAACCCTTACTACTGGAAGGTCGACACGGACGGCAACCAGCTGCCATACATCGACCGCATCGTATTCAACGTCTACACCGATACCGAGGTCATGCTCCTCCAGGCCCTCGGCGGCGAGATCGACATGGTCGGCCGGCACATCAACTCGATCGCGAACCTGCCGGTGCTCGCCGACGCTGGCGACCAGCACGGGTTCGACATCTACCGGATGATCCCGTCCGATGCCAACGATTTCGCGATCACGTTCAACCTCAACCACGAGGACGAGACCACGCGCGCGCTCTACAACGACAAGAACTTCCGCATCGGCGTCTCCCACGCCATCAACCGCCAGGAGATCAACGACCTCATGTTCGCGGGCACGCAGGAGATCCAGCAGCCGAGCGTGCTGCCGAACTTCCCCGAGCTCTACAACGAGCGCCTGGCGAAGCAGTACATCGAGTACGACACCGACCTCGCCAACGAGTACCTCGACCGTGCCGGCCTCACCGAGCGAGACGCCCAAGGATTCCGGCTCGACACCGGCGGCCGGCGCGTGAGCTTCACGATCATCGGCCGTGCCGACCAGGACTTCACGGTCGACGGGCTCCCGATCATCGTGCGCTACTGGCAAGCGGTGGGCCTCGACGCGCAGGTACGGATCGTCGACCGTACCCTCTTCCGTCAGATCCGCGAGACGACCGACTTCGACGTCATGACCGACTCCGGTGGCCGCGCCTCGCTCCAGGACGTCTTCGCCGACAACGGCGTCCGATACTGGCTGCCCACCAACAACGGCTCGATCTTCGCCCCGCTCTGGTACAACTGGTACCTCGGTCGCCAGCCACAGGAGACCCCGCCGGACGACGTGCTACACCAGTTCGATCTGTGGGCTCAAATCAAGGCGACGGCGGACGTCGAACGCCGTTTCGAGCTCATGCGGCAGATCCTCGACATCGCAGCCGATCAGTTCTTCGTCGTCGGTATCGGTGCGCCGACGATCGACTACGGCATCGTGTCGGACCGCTTCGGCAACGTGCCCGAGGAGATGCCCGGATCGTTCCTCTATGCGGCCCCTGGCCCGACGATGCCCTTCCAGTACTTCCTCCGCAGCGAATGACGACCGCGACGACCGCATCTGCGGCCCGACCGGCCTAACACCCCTCGCC
>JACCWH010000121.1 GCA_013697735.1 Trueperaceae bacterium
AACTCGGGCACGACAAGGCCGAGTCCGTTCTCCGCAAGACGCTCGACGAGGAGAAGGCTGCGGACGAGAAGCTCACGAAGATCGCGGTGTCACGGGTGAACCAGCAGGCCCAGAAGCGCTGACCGCAGGCGCACGCCCCCGCACACACGTGTCGACGCCCTCATGGGCGCCGGAAACCGATCGGTTTCCGGCGCCCATTTCCGGGTCACGGCGCCACACACCAACCACGCGCGACGTCGACGAGCACATGCGTGAGCGTCTCGATGCTCGTCACGTCGACCCACTCGTCGGCGGCGTGAATACCGCCGCCGATCGGCCCGCAGACCACCGTGGGGATGCCGGCGGCGGCGTAGAGCGCCGCGTCCATCCAGTAGGGGGCGCCCGCGAGTACGGCGGCGGCTCCGGTCCGGTGCGCCACCGCCTGGGCGACCCTGCGCACGATCGGCGCGTCGGACTCCACCTCGAACGGCTCGCGAATCGCCTCCAAGGTGACGTCGGCAGAGAGGCGCGCGTCACCGTCGATCGCGAGCGCGATCACCTCGTCGACCTCGCGCAGCACGTCCCGCTGCCCCTCCCCCGGAAGGGTTCGCCGCTCCAGCATGACGCGGCAACGGTCCGGCGTGGTGAAGAGCTCGCGCCCCCCGTCGAGCAAGATCGGCTGCATGCTCCCGTGACCGAGGAGGGCATGGGACGGGAGAACGCGCAACGACGCGTCGAGCCGCTCGACCGCGCCGAGCAGGCGCCCCATCGCGCGCACCGCGTTGGCGCCGCGGTCGGGCTGCGACGTGTGTGAAGCGAGGCCGTGCACGACCACCTCGACGATTGCGAAGCCGCGGTGCGCGACGTGCAGCTCGAGGTCGCTCGGCTCGGTGACCACAGCTGCGTCGATCGCCGCCCCGTCGGAACGCACGTGCTCGAGCACCTCGCGCGTCCCGATGCTGGCGTGCTCCTCGTCGGCGACGGCGGCGAAGAGGACGTCGCCGGCCAACGCACCGCCCGAGCGCGCCTCACTGCGAAGGCGCTCGAGCGCGACGAGGCACGCGGCGACGCTCCCTTTCATGTCCATGCTGCCCCGGCCGTGGAGGCGACCCCCCTCGAGCCGGGGGTCGTACGGTGCCGTCATGCCGGCCGTCCCGACCGTGTCGAGGTGGGCGTTGAACATGAGCGATCGTCCACCCCCCGTACCCGGAACACGTGCCAGCACGCTCGGACGACCCGGAGTCGCCTCGAGCCAGGTGGTCTCGATCGCGCGCGCCTCGCACCACGCCTGCACGCTCCGGGCGAACGCCGTCTCTCCCGGAGCACCCGGCACCAACGCGGGGTTCACGGAGTCGATCGCCACGAACGATCCGACGAGTGCGAGGAGGTCGCTCGCCACGGTCACGCGATGGTGTGCAGTGCGGTCTGCCTGCCGCCGAGGTAGTGCACGCGCCCACCCGTGAAGGCGACGATCTGCTCCGTCGCGAGCTTGACGCGCTGGTCGTCCCACTCGGGCACGTCGACCTCCGCGTACATCTCGAACGAGTGGAGGGTGTCGTCGAAGAGTGGGTAGTCGCCGCGCCCCGCGACGCCCTCCTGCTGGTCGTACATGCCGATCATCGGGCCGGCGCCGTGGCCGTGATAGCCGATCGGGTGGGTGTACACCCGCCCGTCGATGCCCGCGGCGCGCATGCGGCCGAGCACGTCCGCGAGGATCTCGTTCCCGCTCCGCCCCGCCACCATCGACGCCGCCAGCAGGTCCTGCTGCTCGTTCGCCACCGCGAGGGCCCGCGCGAGCCCCGCGGGCGGCGCCTCCTCGCCGAGTCGCAGCACGTAGGCGTTCTGCTGCGTGTCGGTCGCGAGCCCGAGGTAGTGGAGCCCGAAGTCGCAGTGGAGCAGGTCACCCGGCCGAATCACCTCGTCGGGGCTCGATCCGATGTCGCCGAGCGTCACCCCGCGCCGCTGCAGCGACACGGTCGGCTGGAACCACACGGTGAGACCGAGGTCGTTCACGCGCTGCCGCAGCCACCAGGCGACGTCCAGCGCGGTCGTCACGCCCGGATGGACCACGCGGCTGGAGAAGGCCTCGGCGATGATGCCGTGGGCCATCTGATTGACGCCATTCGCGGCGTCGATCTCACCGGGCGTGCGACGCTCCAGCCAACCGACCACCACCCGCTCCGCGCTGGTGGTGCGCGCTGCGAGATCGGCGCCGAGCGCCTCCATGAGGCCATCGTACTCGCGCTTGGAGAGGCCGTCGCCGAAGGCGAAGTCGTCGGCGACGTCGATACCGATCCGCTTCGGATCGCGCTCCGCGACCACGCGCCGGAGGCACTCCCACTGCGTCTCGCTCGCCTGGGCGGTCTTCGTCTTCGCCCACATCGCGCGGTAGTACTCGTCGAGGCCGATCCCGGCGTTGGCGATCGCCATCGCCTCGACGTCACCCCCTTCGGGCGCGTGAAACACGAGGATGGTGCGTCGCCGAGCAGACATCATCGGTGCCGGGAGGAGGCTGAAGAGGACCGGGTCCTCGTTGTACTCGCGCGCAACCACGATCCAGAGATCGATCCCCTCACGCCGCATCACCTCGGGGAGCACGCTCCGCAACCGTTCGCCGAGCCAACCGTTCGTGATCTCGGTTCGGCGACGCAGCGGCACGATCTTCTCCGCCCAGTCGGAGACGTGCTGGCGTTCGTAGGCGAGGCGCGCGGTGGGGCTCGTGGTCATCGCTACTCCTCCCGCGGCCCCGTCGGGCGCCGCTGACGGCCCTTCAAGGGACCACGAGCAGGTCGCGCGGCGCCTTCGTCAGCACCTCGTGAGCGTCGTCGGTGACGAGCACGTCGTCCTCGATCCGCACCCCGAGCTCTCCCGTCAGGTAGACACCGGGCTCGACCGTCACGACGTGGCCCGCCTGCGCGAGCGCGTCGTTGCCACCGGTGAGGTAGGGCGGCTCGTGGATCTCGAGCCCGAGCCCGTGCCCGAGACGGTGCGTGAACGCTTCGGCGAGACCGTCGCGAGCGAGCGAGGAACGCGCCGCGGCGTCGACGTCGCCGAGGCGGACGCCGGCGCGGAGCATGGCGAGGCCCGCCGCCTGCGCCCGCGCGACCGCCGCGTGCACCTCGCGGAGGCGAAGGGACGCCTCACCGATCACGACGGTCCGCGAGACGTCGGAGAGGTAGCCCTCGAAGCGGCCTCCGAAATCGAACAGCACGCCCTCACCGCGGGCGATCACGTGCGTTCCAGAGGCGTGGTGCGGCGAGGCGGCGTTGGCTCCCGCAGCACACGACGCGAAGGGCGTGGCGAGCCCCTCGCCGCGTAGCGAGAGCGCGAGTCGCGCGGCGGCCTCCGCCTCCGTGATCCCCTCGAGCGGTGACTCCAAGAAGGTGGCGAAGGCTCGGTCGGTGGCGGCCGCGGCCCCGCGCAGCGCAGCGAGCTCTACGTCGTCCTTCACCGCCCGCACGCCGCCCGTGACGCGCTCGAGCGCCAGCAGCCGCGTCTCCGGGAGCGCCTCCCCCACGCCGAGGAGGTTGCTCGCCGCCACGCGTTCGCCGAACGCGAGGGTGCGCGCACCGGCGGGGAGGGCGGCGAGCAGCACGGGGAGCGGATCGTCGTCCTCGAGCCAGGTCGATGTGGCGAGGTCCGGAGGGATCCTGTCGGCCTCGAACTTCGGCAGTACCAACGTCGGCGCCCCCTCCGCCGGCACCACCAGGAGCGTCAGTCGCTCGGAGAGGTGGAGGTCGATGCCGGTGAGGTAGACGAGGTCACCCGAGGGCGGAACGATGGCGGCGTCGACGCCGGCGGCGGACAGGACGGCGCGCAGGCGCCGCTGACGTTCGTGATGGATATCGGTCACGCTCCCAGCCTACAGCCGCTCGCGCGCGACCGGAACTGCCACCGGGCGACGGTACACTCCCCGGCATGCCCGCATCGCCCAGCGCCAACACCCGCCGCCTCGCCGTCAGCGCCCCGCCGGATCGCTTCTTCGGCTACTACCCGGGAACGGTCGCCGTCATCACCGCCTCCTCCGAAGGCGACCGGAACGTCATGAGCGCCGGCTGGCACGCCGCCCTCTCGGCCGAGCCGCCGCTCTACGGCGTCGCCATCGGGCGAGAACGCTATACCCACCGACTCGTGGTCGCATCAGGCGGTTTCGCGGTGCACTTCCTCCCCTTCGGGGCGGCGCGCTCGATCGCCGCCGTCGGCTCGACGAGCCGGCGAACCGGCGTCGACAAGTTCGAGCGCTTCGACCTCGCGACGGAACCCGGGGCGGTGCTCGACGTGCCGATACTCCAGGACGCCTACCTCGCATACGAATGCCGGGTGCAGGTCGTGCACGAAACCGGTGACCACGACTGGGTGGTCGGCGAGGTGGTGGCCGTACATCACGCGCCCGAAGCGTTCGACGAACGACGCCTGCAGCATGGTCGCGACGTTCCCGCCACCGTCTACTACGGTCGCAGCCGCTACGAATCGATCGGGAGCGGTGAACGGATCGACTTTTCACCCGACGCCTTTCGCGACGTCGAACGCTGAGCGCGCGGCGCCCGAGCCCGGTGCCACACTCAGCCGCGCGGCGCCCCGTGGAGGTGCCACGTGCCACGCGGGCCGCGCAGCGTGGCGCCGAGGGTGGGTCGCTCGGCGTGGCTGACGTCGACACCGGCTGGAACGCCGCCGAGCTCGCCCAGTAGGTGCCGAAGGTCGTCGTGGTCGGGATGCCCGAGCGCGAAGCGCTCGAGCACCAGCCCCCGCGGCAGTTCGGGCGCCGGGTGGCGCGCGCCGCGCCAGTCGACGAAGAACGGAACGAGCGGCCCAAACGGGTGCGCATCGACGAATACGAGCTCCCAGGCTAGTTCGCTCCCGTCGCTGCGCAGTCGCGACATCGGTAGCCGCCGCGCCGTCGCCCCGGCCCGATCGATCCGCCGCGCGAGGTCGTCGGCATCACCGTCACGCAAGCACCACGTGTGGAGCGTCGGTGCGTCCACGTGGGCGATCCCTTCGCCGAAGGGTCCGCCGTCCTGCGTCGGGTCGAGCGCGAGCAGTTCGAGGTAGCACGCCTCGCCTGACGCCGCAGTGTGGGACGAACCGTGTTCCAGATGCGCGAGTGCGTTGTGCGTGCCGTGCCCGACGTGCCGGCCTCCGGGCGCAGCGCCCACGCCCGTCTCATCGCGCAAGAGCTTCACCAGTGCATCCAGCGTGGGCCCTGCCACGACGACGTGATCGAACGCCGTCGTGCCCCGAGGCGCGACCGTCACGAGTGCGCCTCGCGGCTGCGCGGCTTGCGCAGCTTCCAGACGTGTTCGCTCGGGAAGCGCCGCGCCCACGCTGCGGGAACGCTGAACGGCACGCCGTCGTGCGTTTCGCTCGACCGCGGCTCCCGGTAGTCCTCGACCTCGAAGCCGACGCGCCGGAAGAGCGCGAACCAATCGCTCGTCGGTCGGCTGAACTCTATGCCGCCGGGATCGACCTCGACCTCGCGCCAATCGAGCACCCGCATGTCGAAGTACGACCGGACGAGCGCCTCGGCGGCGGGCGCGCCCGACAACGGCGTGCACACGTGCACGAGCGGGTGATTGCCGAGGAAGACGAGCCGGCCACCGGGCCGGAGGATCCGGTACGCCTCGGGGAGCCAGACGTCGGGGTCACACCAGATCGCGGCGCCGTACTCGCTGATGGCGAAGTCGAAGGTCTCGTCGCCGAAGGGCGTCGTCTCGGCGCTGCCGTGCAGCAGCGTGAGCGACACGCCGTGCTCGGCCGCGAGCCGCCGCGCGGTGGCGAGCTGACGCTCGGAGACGTCGATCCCGGTGACGGTCGCACCTCGTCGCGCCATCCACGCCGACACGTAGGCCGTGCCGCAGCCGAGTTCGATCGCGTCCATGCCGGTCATGTCGAGCGGCAGCATCTCGAGCTCCTGCTCGGCGACGCCCCACGTGCCCCAGGTCGGCGATTCGCGGCGCCAAGCGCGTTCGCCGGCTGCGACCCAATCGTCGGCCATGCCGTCCCAATAGGCGCGGTTCTCGATCGCGTGCGCTGTAAGCTTCGGCTCTTCCATGGCGAGATGGTACCGGACTCGCGACCCGTGCCCTCCGCTCATCCGGGCATGATCCCTCACCCCGAAGGGTGCACCCGCTCGCGCCAGGCGCTCAGCAGCAGATCGTAGCGCCCGCCGACGTGCGTGCGGAAGCCGTGCTGGTGGAGGTAGCGACGAGCGGCGGCGAGGTCCTTGACCACCAGCGACAGGTCGCTCTCGCGGCGGTTGAGGGTCCGAGCCCCCCAGACCACGTCGCCACCACGGAAGCGACTGTTGGGGAGTCCGATCACGAGCGCCGCGGCCGGCTCGAGGTGGTCCTGCACCAGGCGCCGCAGGAGCGCGGGGGCGTCGACGGCCGGCCCTTGCACCACGTCGATCGCGATCACGAGGGCGAAGCGGCCCATGCCGGCGGGGAGGTGTGCGACGTCGCACTCGAGGAATTCGGCGGCCGGGTAGCGGCGAGCCGCGACGGCGAGCGGCGCCGCGGCGTGGTCGACACCCACGACGCGCAGACGCCGTGGCGGGGGTTCCAGTAGGTCGAGGGCCTCGATCTCGTCGCCGTGGTGGCAGCCGAGCACCAGCACGCGCGAGCCGTCGGGGGGCCGAGCGCGTTCGAGCGCCTCGAGGAGCGGGAGCAGGAAACCCGGATGCTCGAGCTTGCGCACGCTCGAGAAGCCGTCGGCTCGCGCATAGCGGTCCCGTCCGGAGGTACCACCGTGCCAGGGCGCCTCGGGACCAAGCCGGCTGAAGGGGACCCGCACCACACCCCGCGCCACGATGCGAGGCGTGTGCATGGTGCAGTGCAGTACGTCGGCGAGGTCGGCCCAGGCGCGCCAGGAGCGCTGCGGTGCACCGTCGGCGCGGGGCGCACCGGGCCAGAGTACGGCGGCACCGACAGCACCGGCGCTCCCGTCGGCACGCTCCGGATCTGGCACGTCGGGATCGGGCACGTCGGGATCGGGGATGTCGGGGTCGGGGATGTCGGGGTCGGGGATGTCGAGCTCGAAGCGCTCCGTGCCCGCCGCCAGCTCGGCGCGGATCCACCGCACCACGTCGATCAGGGGCGAGCGCCCGACCACGAGGCGCGGCGGATCGCCCGTGTGATCGCCCGCATCGTGAGCAGCCGCGGCGCCCGGAGGGTTCATGTGTCCCGCCACTCGTTCTCGTCGCCACGGGAGCGCGCATCGAGCTGCGCGCGCTTCGCATGGATGCGTGCGAGGTCGCGATCGTTCACGTGGGCTCCGTCCTCGTCCCTTCCCCGCACACCGGTCGTACGTCGCCGACCGCCGCTCGCGTGGGCGACGGTTCGATCCGACCCGGTCGCGTTCGAGGCGACGTTCGGAGTCTACGGGAACGCTCGCGGGCGCCACGACGCGCACGCTGCGAGGAGGGACTCCGGCCCCAGTACGGTGGTGCGTGCACGACGGCCGGCGCTCTGCTACCATGACGCCACCAATGAAACTCCTCCTGACCATCGTGCAGGATGCGGACGCAGGGAAGCTCGAGCAGGCCCTCCGTGAGCACGGTCACCAATCGACCAAGCTGGCGTCGACCGGCGGTTTTCTCCGTGAGGGGAACACCACGTTGCTGATCGGTGTCGAAGACAAGGAAGTCGCGTCGGTGAAAGACATCATCCACGCGAACTGCCGCGAACGAACGAAGGTCGTCACGGCCGGATCACCACTACATGCGGTCGAGGGGGCGTTTGCGAGCCAGCCCATGGAGGTGCCCGTCGGCGGCGCCATCGTGTTCGTGATGCCCGTAGAGGACTTCGACCGGCTCTGAGGCGGGCGGGACCGCACACGGCGATCGCGCTCCGGGGACGGTCGAGCACGCCGTTCAGGCGATGGCGTTTCAGGCCGTGGAGTTCTCGAGCGCGGCGCGATCGAGGGCGCGGAGTTCGGTGAAACGGAACGAGAAGGCCAGACTCGTGGCCGCCACGAGCGCAGCGAGCGCGAATGCCGCCTGGAACCCCGTGAACGCCGCGACGAGCCCGACGCCGACCGGCGCGAGGCTCGGCAGCGCGAGCACGCTGTTCGCCACGCCCACGTAGAGCGGTCGCTCGGCTGCCGGCGAGACGGCGTAGAGCAGGTTCCAGGCGGCGATCCCCATGCCGGAATTGCCCGCCGCCGAGAGCGCGAACACGAGCCCGAACCACTCCCACGACGGCGCGATCAGCGCCACCACCGGCGCGGCGACCATGAAGGCGACGCTGATCTGCAGGACGCTCACGTTCTGCGCGCGGTCGGCCGGCCGGCGGAAGAGGAAGTTCACCGCGATCGATGCGAAGGTGGCGACGATGACGAAGGTCCCGACGGCGGCGAGCGGCGCGTCGAGAGCCGCGATCGCGTAGACCGCGTAGAACGGCTCCGCCATGAGGGCCGCGAGCGCCAAAAATCGCACGCGGAGGTACCGCCGGAACGAAACATCGCGCCGCAGCACGGACGGCAGGCGGCGCAGCATCGCTCGCATCGGCTCCTTCAGCGCGGGGATCCCAGGGGGTTCGCGCACGAGCCCGAACGCCAGGTAGGCACCGGCGGTGAGCACCAGGCCGAGGGCGAACACCACGCCGAAGTCGGTCGGGAACGCGAGGTCGGAATCGAGCACGCGTCGGAGCACGAGCCCGGAGAGGAGTGCCAGGACGCCGCCGATGGCGTTCCGCAACGCCCAGAAGGTGCCGAGCCGGTAGTGCGGCACGACCTTCGCGGTCACGTCGGCGAAGGGAACCCCGCCGATGCCACCGGCGATCGAGTTGACCGCGATCATCGCGAGCGTGACCGGGACCACGATCTCGGGGCGGTCACCGGCGATGAAGACCGTGGCGGTGAGCGCCGCGAAGGCGATGATGCGGAGGGTCGACGTGCGTCGGTAGAGCGGGAGCTTGAAGGGCTGGTGCGCGAGCCTGCTGGCCACGAAGAGCTGCGGCAGGAACCAACCGCCCACCTTCAGCGCCGGGATGAGGCCGATCGCCCACGCGGGCGCGCCGAGCGCGGCGAGGAACGGCGCCAGCACCAGCGCACTGTGGAAGAAGGCCTCCGCCCCGTTGATGAGGATGCCGTTGTAGACCCCGAGCCAGAAGTTGCGGTTGGGTTCGCCCCACCCCTTTGCCTGCACACACGCATGCTACCCGAGCGGGTGTGGTCAATCCGAGACGGCGTCGCTCCGGATCATCAGGAACGGCCGGCTCGCGCGCCTCAGCGCCCCCTCGGAGACCGAGCCGAACACCCAACGGTTGAACCCGCGCCGTCCGTGGGTGCCCATCACCACGAGGTCGTGCTCCCGCTCGGCGGCGAGGATCGCCTCGACCGGGGCCTGGTCGTCGACGCGCACGGCCTTCGCCGCGACCCCGGCCTCCGCGGCGCTCCGCATCGCAGCGTCGAGCGCCTCGTCCGCGAGGGCCTGGAGATCGTGCCAGAGCTGGACGGAGTAGGGCAGTGCCTCAGGACTCGCGACACCGGTCGTGATCGGGTTCTCGAGGGCGTAGAGGAACGTGACTTCGGACCCGAGCTCGCGTGCGAGCTCGAGACCTTCGGTGATTGCTTTCATGGCACAGGCGCTACCATCGGTCGGGATCAGGATACGGGCGTACATGGTGACCTCCCCGGCCGCGCCCCGGCGTGGCGACCCGACGGCCGTGGGACAGCCGGTACCGGCGTCGAGCGCGGTCACCCCAGGGTACGCCATGGTCGTGCGCGCGAGAGGCGGGACGGATGCCCTGCGCGCACTTGATAGCATGGTTCGACCACGCAGGGAGAGCGAGGGAACGCATGCGCATCTTGCACCCAACCGATTTCTCGTCCACGGCCGAGATCGCCCGGACGCTGGCACTCGATCTGTCGAAGCGCCTCTCGGCGCCCCTCCGCGTCGTACACGTGCAACGCAAGTTCAGCGAGGGCGACGGCCGCAACTATCTCGGGACGCAGCTCTACGCCATCAGCGCCGACCTGCAACGCCGCCTCGAGGAGGAGCGCCAGCTCGAGACGAAGGTGCTCCGCGAGCGGCTGCTGCATCTTGCGGAGGGGAACGCCGTCGGCGAGCTCGTCTGGGGTGAACCCCTGCCCGAGCTCCTCAGGCTCTCTCGCGAGCACGACCTGGTGGTGATGGGCGCGCACGGGGCGAACCCCTTCGACGCCGTCTTCCTCGGGGGCACGGCCGGGCGCCTCGTGCGCAGGACCTCGACGCCGGTGGTGACGGTGCGCGCGTCCACGACGACGACCAGCATCCGTCGCATCGTGGTCGCCACCGACTTCGGGGAGGCCTCGCTTCACGCCTGGGGCGTGACGAAGGGGTTCGCCGAGGCGGGCACCGTCAAGCTCGTCCTCGCGCACGTGGTCGAAGGGCGGGGCTCGGACGATACGACGGCCGTGAACGAGTCGTTGCACGCCATGTCGGCAGGCGTGGCCGAGCGACTGGTGGTCAGGCGCGGCAACGCCGTGGAGGTCCTCCCTCAGATCGCGGAGGACGTCGGCGCCGACGCCATCGCCGTGGGTCTGCGCCGGCACGGCAGCGTGGCGGGGCTGGTCCTCGGGAGCCGTGCGGACGCCCTCTTGCGCTCCAGCGCCGTTCCGATCCTGAGCGTGCCGATGGCCTGAGCGACCGGGCGTCAGCGAGCCGTCGCCCGGTCGACGAGGGCGCGCGCCTCCTCGAGCAGCAGGTCGAGGTGCTCGTCGCCTCCCCAGCTCTCGGCGTAGACCTTCGAGACGTTCTCCGTCCCGGAGGGACGCGCCGCGAACCAACCCCGCTCGGTGACCACCTTGAGCCCGCCGATGGCGGCGCCGTTCCCGGGGGCGGTGGTCATCACCGCGACCACCGGGTCGCCGGCGAGCGTGTCGGCCTGGACGTCTTCGGCGCTCAAGGAACCGAGCCGCGCCTTCGCCTCGGGGGAGGCCGGCGCATCGACACGGCGATACCGCGGCGACCCGAACTCGCGCTCGAGCGCCCGATAGCGCTCCCCCGGGTCGTCGCCCGACACCGCGACGATCTCGGCCGCGAGGAGCCCGAGCAGGATGCCGTCCTTGTCGGTCGTCCAGACCCCGCCGTCGCGGCGCAGGAACGAGGCTCCCGCCGATTCCTCGCCACCGAAGCCGATCTCGCCACGCAGGAGGCCGTCGACGAACCACTTGAAGCCAACAGGGACCTCGTACGTCCGGCGCCCGAGTCGGCCGGCGACACGGTCGATCATGGAACTCGACACGAGCGTCTTGCCGACCGCGGCCCCCTCGGGCCAGTCGCTGCGGCGACCGAAGAGGTACTCGATCGCCACGGCGAGGTAGTGGTTCGGCGGGAGCAGACCACTGCTTCGCGTCACGATCCCGTGGCGGTCGCCGTCGGGATCGCTACCGAAGGAGACGTCGAAATCGTCCTTCGAGTCGATGAGGCTCGCCATGGCGTAGGGCGACGAGCAATCCATGCGGATGGCGCCGTCGTGATCGAGCGTCATGAACGCGAACGTCGGATCGACGCGGTCGTTCGTGATGCTGAGGTCGATCCCGTGTACTTCGGCGATCGTCTCGAGCGTCCGGAGCGTGGCACCCCCCATCGGATCGGCGC
>JACCWH010000127.1 GCA_013697735.1 Trueperaceae bacterium
ACCGCGCTCCTGGAGGAGCGCGGCCGGTCGTGCACCCGGGCCCCGCGGACGCCTTTCGGCCGTAGCGTAGCATTCGTGCCCGCGTGGGAGCGGGTACCATGCGCCATGTCGATTACTCGCCTCCTCCTCTGCGACGACCACGCCATGTTTCGGCAAGGCCTCAGACGCATCCTCGAGACCGAACCGGGGCTCAGGGTGATCGGCGAGGCCGCAAACGGGCGCGAGGCGATCCGCTACGCGCTCGAGACGAAGCCCGACGTCATCCTCATGGACATCCAGATGCCCGACCTCGATGGCGTCGCCGCCACCAAGGCGATCCTCGAGGAGCGGCCCGACACCAAGGTCATCATCCTGACCATGTATCGCCAGGACCGCTACGTGTTCGAGGCCATCAAGGTCGGAGCTCGCGGGTACCTGCTCAAGGACGCCGACGCCGACGATCTCGTCGACGCCATCGTGCGGGTGGCGGCGGGGGAGACGCTCCTCAACGCCGACATGGCGGCGAGCGTGCTCGACGAATTCAAGCGCTACGGGGAACTTCCGCGTCACCCCGAGCACTCGATCTCCGAACTCACCGAGCGCGAGGCCGACATACTGCGGCTCGTGGCGCAGGGCTCCTCGAACCAGGGAATCGCCGACGGCCTCGGCGTGTCGGAGAAGACGGTGCGCAACCGCCTGACGGAGATCTTCTCGAAGCTGCGACTCAACAATCGCACGCAAGCGGCGCTCTACGCGCTGCGAGAGGGGATCGCCACGCTCGAGCCCGGGAACGACGATCGGTGACCCCTCCGCCGGCAGCGGCCTCGAGCTCGACGGGTGCGTCGTCTGGTGCGCGGGCTCGCGCGCTCCTGCGGCTCGTGACGGAGGTGCCCGCGCCGACCTTTGCCGAAGAGGCGCGCGCCGCGCTCGTCGCCGAGCTCTGGCGCGAAACGGGTCTCGCCGTCCGGAGCGACGGGGTCGGCAACGTGATCGCCGACGTACCGGGGGGGACGGGGCCGCGCGTGGTGCTCGCGGCGCACCTCGACACCGTCTTCGATCGCGAGACCGACGTCTCCGTGCGCGAGGTCGACGGTGGGCGGTGGGCGGCGCCCGGGATCGGCGACAACTCCGCCAGCCTGGCGGTGCTCACGGCGGCCGTGGAGCGACTCCTCGCCGACGCTCGCTCGCCACGCCCGCGCCTCCGGATCGCCGCGACGGTGGGGGAGGAGGGCCTCGGCGACCTGCGGGGGGCGAAGGCGCTCGTCGCTGGCGAGCACGACATCGACGCCTTCGTGGCCGTGGACGGCCACCTCGGGACGGTCGTGCACGAGGGCGTCGGCTCGCGTCGCTTCGAGGCGGTGTTCACGGGTCCCGGCGGACACTCCTGGGGCGATCGGGGCACGCCGTCGGCGATCCATGCCGCGGGTGACGCCGTGCACGCCGTGACGCGCGTGCGCCTCCCGAGCGTGCCGAAATCGAGCCTCGGTGTGGGCGTCATCTCCGGAGGCACGGCGGTGAACGCGATCGCCGCCGAGGCGCGCTTCACGCTCGACATCAGGAGCGTGGACGGCGATGTGCTCGCGACGCTCGAGGAGGAGGCCGTCGGGCGTGTGCGCTCCGTGGCGCGGCGCCACGGCGTCGCGGTCGACGTACGCTCCGTCGGTGCCCGCCCCGCGTCGCGTGGGCTGGGGAACGCCGGCCTCCAGGCCGCGGCGCGAGCCGCACTCGCGACGATCGGCGTGGACGCGGTGCTCACAGCGAGCAGCACCGATGCGAACGCCGCGATGGGGGTCGGGATCCCGGCGATCTGCTTCGGCGTCTACCGTGGGGGCGATGCCCACCGTGCGTCGGAGTGGATCGATCCGGCGTCGCTCGACGATGGCGTGGAGGTATTGCTGGCGCTGGTGCAAGCGCTCGCCGGCGCCTGATCCTAGGCGGGGGCGGGCCCGCGAGCGCGTCGCGCCGCAAGCGCCAAGCGGTCGACGGCTTCGTTGGCGTCGTGCCCCGCGTGCCCCTTGGTCCACGTCCAGTGCACGTCGTGGTGGTCGGCGAGTTCGAGGAGTCGGAGCCAGAGGTCCTTGTTCTTGACCGGCTGCTTACCCGAGGTTCGCCAGCCGTTGCCTTGCCAGGCGTCGAGCCAGCCGTGGGTGAAGGCCTTCTTGAGGTACTGGCTGTCGGTGACGAGCGTGACACGGCACGGCTCGGTGAGCGCCTCGAGGGCGCGCACGGCGGCCGTGAGCTCCATGCGGTTGTTGGTGGTGCCGGCTTCGTACCCGCTCGCGGTCCGCTGGTGCCCGCCGTACTCGAGGAGGTAGGCCCAGCCGCCGTGGCCCGTCTGGGTCTCACAGGATCCGTCGGTGTGGACGCTCACGTGCTTCGTTCCGTTCGTCATCGGGGCATGCTACCGCGGGACTTGACGTGGCGCTTCCCGGCGGCTATCTTGTACAGAGGTTGTACAGAGACTACACACGGACCCCCTGCGGGAAGTGGAGGCGCTCGATGGCGGACGGTAAGTACACGGTCAACGAAGTCGAGGAGCGCACGGGCGTGCCGGCAACCACGCTGCGGCAGTGGGAGCGTCGCTACGGCGTCCCGAAGCCGGAGCGATCGCACTCCGGGTACCGCCTCTACTCCGACGACGACCTCGACGACATCCGCTCCATCAAGTCCCACGTCGACGACGGTGTCCCGGCGTCGCGCGCCGCCGCGTTGGCGCGGCGTCCCGCCGACACTCCCTCGAGCGGTCCCCGACCCATCGACGCGCTGCGCAGCACGCTCGTCGAGGCGCTCGTCGCGTTCGACGAGGCCCGAGCCGATCGTGTACTCGCCGAGGCCCACTCGCTCCACGGCGTCGAGGACGTCATGCTCGACCTGATGCAAGGCGCCATCGTCGACATCGGCGAGCTCTGGCACGAGAGCAAGATCGCCACCACCACCGAACACTTCGCCTCCGCCTACCTCCTCGGACGCCTCCGCCAGATCATGATGTACGCCGGGCAGTCGCGCAACGGAGCATCGGTGATCGTCGCCTGTGCGCCGCATGATCAGCACGACATCGGCGCGATGATGCTCGCCGTGATGCTGCGCCGCGCCGGGTTCCAGGTCTACTACGTCGGGGCCAACACGCCCGTCCTCGACCTCGCCGCAATGGCGCAGCACGTCCACCCCACGGCCGTGCTGATCTCCGCCTCCTCCGTCGACGCCGTCCACCAACTGATCGAGGGGCGCGAGCACCTTCGCGGCATCGCCCCGGTCCTCGCGCTCGGCGGCAACGGGTTCAACGCCGATCCGCGCCGCGCGGAACTCGTCGGCGGCATCTTCCTCGCCGACAACGTCCGCGACGCGACCCGTCGCCTCCAGGAGCTCGTGGACGGGATCGGGACGGGGGCGGCCGCATGACCGCCACGCCCCCGGGCCACGCCACGCCCTCCTCGTCCCTCGCAATCCATACCCCGCCCGACGCGATCACGACCAACGCGATCTCGTCCCTGTTCCCCCAGGAGGTCGCACCGTGAGCGTCACGTACCCCGTCCAGACCCTGAACTACACCCGTCGGCAGACGCTCTACCACAACGGCGACCCGGCCCAATCGGTGTTCCGCGTTCGCGACGGCCTGGTCAGGATCACCCGGATGACGCCCGAGGGGCGCGTCATGACCGTCCGGCACGTCCTGCCGGGCGACTTCTTCGGTGAGGAGGCGTTCATGGATGGGAACCGCGAGGAGATCGCCGAGGCGCTCACGAACGCACAGATCGAAGCGATCGACCCGGCGATGATCAACCACGTCGAGCTCATGGAGATCACGCGATCGCTCTCCCATCAGATGCAGCGCCTCATGGACTACGAGTACCACCTGCAGACGGGCGACCTTCGCCAGCGCGTCGCGCGGTACCTGCTCGAGCTCTCCGGAACCCCGCTGGCGCGCCGCGACGAGACCGGTCGACCGATCATCTCCGCGACCCACGAGCTACTCGCCGAAGGGACCGCCTCGACGCGCGAGAGCGTATCGAAGATCATCACCGATCTCCGTCAGGACGGGCTCATCGAGTCGGGCTACCGCAGCATCACGCTGGTCGACGTCGCCGAGCTGCAGATCACCGCGGACGGGTTCTAGGCGCGTCAGGGACGCTCGATGACCACCACCGCGGCGGCGTGATCCTTCGAGTGCGTGAGCGAGAGGTGGACGGCGTAGCCGCGGGCGTCGATCTCTCGCCGAATCCCTTCGGCGAACTCGAGTCGCGGTTTCAGATCGTCGCGAACCACCCAGACGTCCTGCCAACCGTGCGCCTCGTGCCAGCACTTCTGGAACGCCTCCTTCGCCGCGAAGCGCGCTGCGATCGAGGGGAGCGGGTCGGCCTGAGAGCGGCAGAAGGTGATCTCCTCGGCCGTGAAGTGGCGATAGAGGAAGCGGTGCGGGTGGTTCTGCCACACGTGCTTGATGCGCACGAGTTCGATCATGTCGATGCCGATCGCGACGATCACGACGTCACCGTCGCGTCGGCCGTTCGCACGCGCTCGATCCGATCGACACCGTCCGGTCCGCTCACGTAGGCGAAATGCGCCATGGCGAGGAAGAGGCCGTGCTCCACCACGCCCGGAATCTCCCTCGCAGCCGAGGCGAACGCCCGCGCATCGAAGCCGGCGGCGAGCGTGCAATCGACGATCTGATGTCCGTTGTCGCTCACGTAGGCCGTCCCGGCGTGGAGGCGCAGCTCCGGCGCGGCGCCGAGGTCTGCGAGGCGCGCCATCGTCCGGCGGAGCCCGAAGCCGAGCACCTCGACGGGAACCGGCGAGCGCGTCCCGAGCGCCTCCACTCGCTTGGTGTGGTCGCCCACGAGTACGAACCACCTCGCGGCGGCGGCGACGATCTTCTCACGCGTGAGGGCGCCACCGAGACCCTTGATGGCGTCGAGCGCGTCCGTCACCTCGTCCATGCCGTCGATCGCGACGTCGACCCCATCGCTGGGTAGATCGACCAGCGGGATCCCGGCCGCCGCCGCGGCGCGTTGCGTGGCCAACGAGGTCGGCACCGCCCGAACGTCGAGCAGCGTCCCCTCGCGGAGCCGGCGCCCGAGTTCCGCGATCACGTAGGCGGCGGTACTCCCCGTCCCGAGTCCGACGATCGTGCCCGAGCGGACGTGCTCGAGCGCCGCACCGGCGGCCTCCGCCTTGAAGCCCTCAAGCTCGCTCATCGCGCCAACTCCCCTCGCCGCGCGGTTCGCGGCGCACGGTGAGTCTACCCGCCACGCCGCGCCGGGCGCCGTTCCCCCGCGGGTAGACTGAACGCGGATGGACCCCCGCATCGTGCTCGCCAGCCGCTCGCCTCGCCGCCTCGCCCTGCTCGTGAGCATCGGCCTCGACGTCGAGGTCGCGCCGGCCGACGTACCGGAGACGCGCGGCGCGGGGGAGCCCCCCTCCGACATGGTGGCGCGGCTCGCTCGCGACAAGGCGCGGGCGGTGGCCGAGCGCTTCACGGGGGCGCTCGTGATCGCCGCAGACACCACCGTGGCGATCGACGACGAGGTGCTCGAGAAGCCGCGCGACGCCCACGAGAACACCGCCTTCCTGCGCCGGCTCGCGGGCCGGACGCACGTGGTGCACACGGGGCACTGCCTCATGCTCGACGGCCGGAGCGCGCGCGAGGTGCGCACGACGGAGGTCCGGTTCCGTCCCCTCGACGACGCGGAGATCGGCTGGTACGTCGCCTCGGGCGAAGGGCTCGACAAGGCGGGCGGGTACGCCGTGCAAGGGCTCGGCGCCTGCCTCGTCGACACCATCGCGGGGTGCTACACGAACGTGGTCGGCCTCTCCCTCCCGAGCGTGATCGCGAGCGCTCGCGGCCTCGGGGTGCGCCTTGTCTAGCTTCTTCCGAGCCTGGTACGTGTTCGTCGCGCTCGGCCTGCTGACGTTCGTCTTCACCGCGTTCGTGGGCACGGTGCCGGCCGACGTGTCGAGCGCGGTGGCACTCCCGCACGACCTCCCCCACACGTTGGCGCGCAGCATCCGGGGCGCCGCCAGCGGCATCTCCGATCGGCGGGCGCTGCGCGCAGAGGTCGAAGCCTACCGCCGGGAACTCGCCACCGAATCGGAACGAGCTCGGCAGCTCGAACTGCGGCTCCAGGAGCTCGAGATCCTCCTCGACGTCCGCCGGCGACAATCGCCCGGCGCGGCCCTCGTCGCGCCCGTCGTCGGTCGCTCCTCGGGTGCCGCCGTCGATACCATCACGCTCGCGCTCGGCAGGCGCGACGGGGTCGTGCGCGGCATGCCGGTCTCGATCCCCGACGGTCTCGTGGGAATCGTGATCGACGTCGGCGAGTCGCGGACACTCGTGCGGACGCTGCTCGATCCGCAGTCGCGCGTCGGCGTCAGCGTCCGCGGTCGTGGGGGGCAGGGCGTCGCCGTCGGCGACGTCGCGGGCAGGGTCCGCGTCGACCGCTTCATCCCCGAGGAGCCCGTCGAGGTCGGCGACGTGGTCGAGACCTCGAGTTTCGGCGGGCTCTTCCCTCGCGGCCTGCGCATCGGCGTGGTGGAGGAGGTCCTCCCGCAGGACCCGAACGAGTTACGGCGGTCGTTCGTCGTCCGACCGGCGGTCGACCTCGCCATGCTCACGGACGTCGTGCTCTTCACGCCGCAGTAGGGCTCGGCTTCACCACCAGGTTGACGAGCTTGCCGGGGACGACGATCTCCCGCACGATCGACCCCCCCTCGACGTATCGCGCCACGTTCGGAACGGCCTTGGCGGCGCGCAACACGTCGTCCTTGGGCGCTTCGGCACCGAGCTCGATCTCGCCCCGGAGCTTGCCGTTCACCTGGACGGCGTACGTCACGGTGTCGCGCACGAGCGCCGCACGATCCGGCTCGGGCCACCGCTCGAGGTGGACGGACGTGGTGTGACCGAGGCGGTGCCAGAGCTCCTCCGCGATGTGCGGCGCGATCGGCGCGAGCAGCGTCACGATGGTGTCGCACGCCTCCCGCCACACCTCGGAACTCGCGCCGCCGCCGGCCTTCGCCCGCGTCATGGCGTTCTGGAGGGTCATCAGCTCGGCGACGGCAGTATTGAAGCGGAACTCCTCGAGGTCGGCGGTGACCTCCGCGATGGCCGTGTGCACGGCGCGGCGCAGATCGCTCACCCCGGCGGCCTCGGCAGCGGTCGTCGGGGCCGCGTCGACCACGAGCGACCAGACGCGATGGAAGAAGCGCGAGACCCCTTCGATCCCCTGGAAGTTCCACGGTCCGCCCTGTTCCCAGGGGCCGATGAACATCAGGTACGCGCGTACCGTGTCGGCGCCGTACTCGCGTACGAGTGGGTCGGGGTTGACGACGTTGCCCCGGGACTTCGACATCTTCTCGTTGTCCTCGCCGAGGATCATGCCCTGGTTGCGCAGCCGCAGGAACGGCTCGCCATGCTCGACGACGCCGATGTCGCGCAGCACCTTCGTGAAGAAGCGCGCGTAGAGCAGGTGGAGGATGGCGTGCTCGACGCCGCCCGTGTACATGTCGACGGGCGTCCAGCGGCGCGCGAGGGTGCCGTCGATCGGACCGTCGTGCTTGTCGGGCGCCAGGTAGCGGAACCAGTACCACGACGAATCCATGAAGGTGTCCATCGTGTCGGTCTCGCGCTGCGCAGCGCCGCCGCAGGTGGGGCAGGTGGCCCGGCGAAACCCCTCGTGGGTCGTGAGCGGCGACTGCCCGGTCGGCATGAACTCCACGTCGGTCGGCAGCACGATGGGGAGGTCGGCCTCGGGCGTGGGAACGATGCCGCAGTCGTCGCAATAGACCATGGGGATCGGGGTCCCCCAGTACCGTTGCCGGCTGATGAGCCAGTCGCGCAAGCGGTAGGTCACCTTCCGGCGGCCGATCCCCCGCTCCTCGAGCCACGCGATCACCAGGTCGATCCCCTCGGCTCCCTCGCCCTTTCCGGTGCGGGTACCGTCGAACGGGCCGGAGTTCGCCATCACACCGTCGCCGGCGTACGACGCGGTCATGGTGGCGCCGTCGAGCGTCTCTCCCGGCGGCTGGATCACGACCTGCACGCGCAAGCCGAAGGTGCGCGCGAACGCGAAGTCGCGGGCGTCGTGCGCGGGCACTGCCATGATCGAGCCGGTGCCGTACGTCATGAGCACGTAGTCGGCGATCCAGACAGGTACGCGAGCGCCATCGACCGGATTGATGGCGTACCCGCCGGTGAAGACGCCGGTCTTCTCGTCCCCCTCCGTCTGTCGGTCGATCTCGCTGCGGCGTGCCGCAGCCTCGACGTAGGCCTCGACCTCCTGGCGTTGCTCGGGTGTCGTGAGCGTCGACACCAGGGGGTGCTCGGGCGCGAGCACCATGAACGTCGCCCCCCAGAGGGTGTCGGGCCTGGTGGTGAAGACCTCGATCCGGTCGCCGCCCTCGGTCGCGAACGTCACCTCGGCGCCCTCCGAGCGACCGATCCAGTTCGTCTGCATCGTCTTGATCTTCTCGGGCCAATCGAGCCCCGAGAAGTCGAGGAGCTCGTCGGCGTAATCCGTGATGCGGAAGTGCCACTGCGGCATCCGCCGCTTCTCGACGAGCGCGCCGGAGCGGTCGCCGCGACCGTCGATCACCTGCTCGTTCGCGAGCACCGTCTGATCGACGGGGTCCCAGTTGACGACGCTGTCCTTGCGGTAGGCGAGGCCACGTTCGAACATCTTCAGGAAGAACAGTTGGTTCCAGCGGTAGAAGTCCGGATCACACGTGACGATCTTCTTCGACCAGTCGAACATCGTGCCGATCTGGGCGAATTGCCGCTCCATGGTCGCGATGCGTTCGTACGTCAGCGTCGCCGGGTGGACCTGCTCGCCGGCGCGCGCGGCACGCACGGCCGCGTTCTCGGCGGGGAGGCCGAACGCGTCGAAACCCATGGGGAAGAGCACCCGCGTACCGTGCATGCGTCGGAAGCGCGCGGCGGCGTCGGCAGGAGCCGTGGCGTACCAGTGGCCGACGTGGAGGTCGCCCGACGGGTACGGGTACATGGTGAGGAAGTAGTAGGTGTCGCCGTCGGCGTCGAGATCGACCCGGTAGATGCCCTGATCGCTCCAGGTGCGTTGCCAGCGGGACTCGATGGCCGCCGGGTCGTAGCGGTCGGCGCGCTCGCCGGCGGGCGGCGCGGTGGTGGTCGGTTCCATGTCGGGCTCCAGTCTACCGTCGCTCGCGGCGATGGCCGAGCGCGAAGGGGGCGGTGGGTGCGGGGCGCCGTGGCGTCAGCGGCAGGCGAACGCGTCCATGCGACGTAGTCGGCCACCGGGCGCGCCGGAAGCGGGGCAGGGCGACGCAGGCATGGGGCATCGTAGGGTCAAAGACGCACCCTGTCAACGCGTGGCGGTCGCTCCGCTCCCATGCGCGCAGCGCTCAGGCGAGCGGGAGCGCCTCGCCGCCGTCCGAAAGCGCCTCGGCCCGCTCCGCGATGCGCTCGAGCAGCGCATCGACGTAGAGCCGTGAGCGGATGTCGGGCTCGCGCTCGAGCACGATCCAGCGGCGCGCCTCGAAGAAGAGACAGGCCCGCAAGGAATCGAGGTCGTTCGGGAGTGAGCGGTCTCGTCCGAACGCCGACATCGCCTCGTTGGCGAGGGTGGCACACCGCTCCATGCCCAGCACCTCGTAGCCGTCGAAGGTGTAGGCGAACGTCACGATCTCCTCGAAGGGGGCGCGGGACGCGGGCATGCGGGCGCGTCGCAGCAGGCGATGGGGGAGCGAGATGGGAGGGCTCGACATGGGGCATCGTACGGCGGCGCGCGAGCGCGGGACGCAGACGCCTCCGGGGTAGACTGCGCGCGATCACGGCCCCGCGCAGGGTGCCCGTCTCCAGCGCATCGGGAGGACCAACGTGGACTACGACCTCATCGTCATCGGCTCGGGCCCTGGTGGGTATCACGCCGCCATCCGCGCCGCCCAGCTCGGCCTCTCGGTCGCCTGCGTCGAGCGCGACGCCGTCGGCGGCGTCTGCCTCAACACCGGCTGCATCCCCACGAAGGCACTCCTACACGTAGCCGAGACGCTGCGTAGCGCGGACCACGCCCGGGAGTTCGGGGTGGACTTCGGCACGCCGAGCGTGAACGTCGAGGCGATCGAGCGCTGGAAGCAGGGCGTGGTGTCGAAGATCACCGGCGGCGTCGGCCAACTCCTCAAGGGGAACAAGGTCGAGTACATCGCGGGAGACGCGAAGGTCGTGGACGCGAACACGCTCGCGATCGGCGATCGACGCGCGACGTTCGACAAGCTGATCGTGGCCACGGGCTCGCGCCCGATGAACCTCCCCGGCTTCGAGAGCGACGGCGAGCGAATCGTCGACTCGACCGGCGCGCTGCTGCTCTCCGAGGTACCGAAGCGGTTCCTCTGCCTCGGCGGCTCCGCCATCGGTCTCGAATTCGCCGACGTCTACGGGAGTCTCGGCTCCGAGGTGACCGTCGTCGAGATGCTCGACCAGATCGTGCCGACCGCCGATCCCGACATCGCCAAGGAGCTCCGCAAGGCGCTCGAGGCGCGCGACATCATGATCAAGTCGGGCACCAAGGCGGTCTCGCAGAAGGCCACCAAGGGCGGTCTGGAGGTGACGCTCGAGGCGAAGGACGGCTCGCAGGAGACGATCACCGTCGACAAGATCCTCGTGGCCATCGGTCGACGCCCGAACGGAGCGGGCTTCGGACTCGAGGAGATCGGCGTCGAGGTGGATGAGCGCGGCTTCGTGGGCGTGAACGACCACATGCAGACGAGCGTGCCGCACGTCTACGCGATCGGCGACGTGGCGCGGGCGCCGCTCCTCGCGCACAAGGCGATGAAGGAGGGGCTCGTCGCCGCCGAGCACGCGGCCGGGAAGCCGGTGGCGTACGACACCCTGGTACCGTCGGTGATCTACACGACCCCCGAGCTCGCCAGCGTCGGCATGACGGAGGCGGAAGCGAAGGAGGCGGGATTCGACGTGCGGATCGGCACGTTCCGCGTGCCCATCCTCGGTCGGGCGGTCGCGCTGGGCGTGAAGTTCGGTCTCGTGAAGCTCGTCGGGGACGCCGAGACCGACCTGCTCCTCGGGTTCCACATGGTCGGCCCCGGCGCCGGCGATCTCGTCGCCGAAGCGACCCTGGCGCTGGAGATGGGAGCGACCATCGAAGACCTCGCGCTCACCCAGCACGCGCATCCCACGATCTCCGAGGGGATCATGGAGGCCGCGGAGCACGCGCACGGCAAGGCGATACACACGGCGAACCGACGGCGGTGATCCCCGCGGCGCGGCGCCGTGGGCCGTGAGGGTGCCGAGTACCTCCGTCCGGTCCGTGGTCGGTACGCTGTTCGTGATCAACGGCGTATTGGTGGGGACGTGGGTCTCGCGCATCCCGGCGCTCAAGGCGCAGTTCGTGCTCACCGACGCGGCGCTCGGCGTGGCGCTGCTCTTCGTTGCGAGTGGATCGCTCGTCGCCTTCCCCTTCGCCGGGCGCGTGGTCACGCGCTCGGGAGGGGCGTGGCTCGCCGTGGCCGGCGCCCTCCTCATGTGCGTCGCACTCCCCGCCGCGGCGTTCGCGCCGAGTGCCGTATTGCTGTGGGCGGCGCTCTTCGCGTTCGGTGCGGGAAACGGCGCGAACGACGTGGCGATGAACGCGCAGGCGGTCGAGGTCGAGCGCGCCCGCGGCCGGCCACTGCTCTCGAGCTTCCACGCCATGTGGAGTAGCGGTGCACTCCTCGGCGCCGGGATCGGCGCCGCGCTGATCGTGGCGGGGCGCACGCCGGCCGAGCACTTCGTACTGGTCGTCGGCGTGGCCGCGGCGGTGCTCATACTCGGCGTCTCGGTGCCCATTCGGTCGCTGCCGGTGGCGCCAAGGCGTGGTCGGTCGACCGTGCCGGCGCCGGCGTTCTCGCTCCCGCCGCGCGCGCTCGCCGGCGTCGGCGTGGTGGTGTTCGCGGCCGCGCTCGCCGAGGGGGCGGTGGGCGACTGGAGCGCGGTCTACCTGCTCGAGGGCGTCGGCACGACTGAGGCGTCCGCAACCGCGGGATACGCCGCGTTCGCCGTGGCGATGCTCGTCGCTCGCGCACTCGGCGACGCGCTGACCGCCCGCTGGGGCCCCGTGCGCGTGGTTGCGCTGGGAGGATTGATCGCGACGCTCGGCCTCGCGGTCGCACTGCTCGTGGCGCTGCCGTGGCTGAGCGTGCTCGGATTCGCCTGCGTGGGGTGGGGAGTCGCGAGCGCGTTCCCGCTCGCGTTCAGCGCGGCGGGGAACATGCCGCGCGTCGACCCGGGCACCGGGGTCGCGGCGGTCGCCACCATGGGCTACGCCGGCTTCCTGGTCGGCCCGCTCGCCATCGGCGTTCTCGCCGAGGGGGCCTCGTTGCGGCTCGCCCTCGGCGTGGTGGTCCTCTGCGCGGCACTCATGGGCGCGCTCGCAGTGAGCCTCCGTCCGGCGACGCCGCCCACGGTGCGCGATCCGGGCGTCAGGTCCGGTAGTCGGCGTTGATCCGCACGTACTCCGCCGACAGGTCGCAGCCCCACGCCTCGCCGCTCCCGTCGCCGGCGCCGAGTGCGACCTCGATGACGACCTCGTCGGCGTGCATCGCCTGCGAGACCACGGCCTCGTCGAACGGCCGCGACTCCCCTTGGAAGACCACGTGCCCCTGGAGCGTGATGGTCAACGATCCGAAGTCGGCGATCACGCCGGTGGAGCCGACCGCACAGAGGATGCGACCCCAGTTCGGATCGCGACCGTGCACGGCCGACTTCACGAGGCTCGAGCCCACCACCGCCCGCGCGGCTCGGCGAGCGTCGTCGTCGCTCCGCGCCTGCGTCACGCGCACGCTCACGAGCGTGGTCGCTCCCTCGCCGTCGCGCGCTATCGCCTGCGCCAGTTGCGACGCCACCGTGTGCAACGCCTCCTCGAAGGCCTCCTCGTCGACCGCGCGGACACCACTCGCGAGGACGATCGCCATGTCGTTCGTCGAGGTGTCGCCGTCGACCGTGACCTGGTTGAACGTCCTATCCGCAACCCGGCGCCACGCCGAGCGTAGGCGCTCCTGCGGCACGGCGGCGTCGGTCAGCACGAACGTGAACATCGTCGCCATGCGGGGGTGGATCATTCCCGATCCCTTGGCGATGCCGATCATCTCGGCCCCACCCGGGAGCGACGCGGAGGCGACCTTCGTGACGAGGTCGGTCGTCAGGATTGCCTGTGCGAACGGCTCGACGTCGTCGCCGAGGGCGGCGACGAGCTTCGGGATCCCCGCGCGTACGCGGTCCATCGCGAGGCGCTTGCCGATCACGCCGGTCGACGCCGTGAGGACGTCCTGCACACGAGGGAGGTGGAGTGCGGCAGCGGCTGCGCCGGCGAAGTCCTCATTGTCCCAGGCGCCGGCGTCGCCGTTCGCGCAGTTGGCGTTGCCGCTGTTGACCACCAGAGCGCGGACGCTCTCACGCGAGGCGAGGCGGGAGCGATTGCGGTGCACGCACGGCGCCTTGACCTGGTTCTCGGTCGAGACCATCGCCCAGGCGAGCGGTTCATCGCCGACGACGAGTCCGAGATCGAGACGCCCCGACCGCTTGAGGCCGGCGGTCACGCCGCCGACGCGGAACCCGAGCGGGAGTTTCACGGCCATACACCCTCCAGCCGGAGACCGAGGGCCTCCGGGAACCCGTGCACGAGGTTGAACGCCTGAACGGCCTGCCCGGAGGCGCCCTTGCCGAGGTTGTCGAGGGCACAGAACGCCACCACGGTGCCGGTCCGCTCGTCGTAGCGCACGCTCACCAGCGCTCGATCCGAGGAGGCGACGGCCTTCGTCTGCGGCAGGTCGCCCTGGACGTGCACGAACGGATCGTCGGCGTAGAAGTCGCGGTAGCGCTCCAGCAGGGTCGAACCGTCGAGGGCCCCCTCCGGACGCGCGAGCGCCGTGGCGAGCACGCCGCGCGCCATCGGCACGAGGACCGGGTTGAACGCAATACGGACGTCGGCGCGCTGCCCGTGGGTGGCGGTGCGCTTCCCCTGCGCGAGCACGCGTCCGAGGACGACCTCGATCTCGCCCGTGTGCCGGTGGGTGCCGGCGACCTTGTATGGTCGCGCGTTCTCGTCGAGCTCCGCGTAGTGGAGTCCGAGGTCGAGCCCGCGTCCGGCTCCCGAAGCGCCGGCGACGATCGTGGCGCTCGGCGTGCTCCCGAGGAGGCCAGCTGCCGCGAGCGGCGCCAACGCGAGGATCACGGCGGTCGCGTTGCAGCCCGGGCTCGCGACGACCGTCGCTCCGGCGAGCTCTGCGCGGTGGAGCTCCGGCAGGCCGTAGATGGCTTCGTCGAGCCACTGTGGGTGGGGATGCTCGCCGTACCACGTCGCGTAGGTGCGCGCGTCGAGGCGAAAGTCTGCCGAGAGATCGACGACGCGCTTCCCGGCCGAGCGTGCGGCGTGCACGAGCGGCGCGGTCGCGCCGTGCGGTGTGGCGGTGAAGAGCACGTCGCACGCCGCGACGGCGTCGTCTGCATCGACGAACGTGGCGTCGATCAACCCCGCGAACTGGGGCCAGGCGGCCTCGACCGGCTGGCCGAGGTACTGCCGCGACGCCAGCGCCGCGAGGTGCGTCTCCGGGTGGGCGAGGAGGCGCGACACGAGTCCTGCGCCGCCGTACCCGTTCGCGCCGAGGATGCCGACCTGTAGCGGCACGTCAGCCCTCCGACAGGAGCTCGACGAGGACGCCCTTCTGGGCGTGGAGGCGGTTCTCCGCCTGATCGAACACTACCGATCGCTCGTGGTAGACGGACTCTTCGGTGCACTCCTCACCGTAGTGCGCGGGCAGATCGTGCATGAAGACGCCACGGGACGAGAGGTCGTCGAACCACTCCGGCGTCACGGTGTAGCCCGCGAACGCCTCTCGCCGCCGTCCCGAATCCTCCTCCTGCCCCATGGAGATCCAGACGTCCGTGTAGAGCACGTCGGCGTCCGCGGCCGCTGCGCGGGGATCGCGAACGACCTCGATCTCGCCGCCACGCGCACGCGCTGCCGCGAGGACCCCCTCGTCGGGGTCGAACCCCTCCGGGCAGGCGATCCGAAGGCGCGAGCCGGCGAGCGTCGCCGCTTCGACGTGGGTGTTGCACACGTTGTTCCCGTCGCCGACGTACGCGATGGTCAGGTCGCGCATGGTGCCGAACGTCTCGCGCATGGTGAGGTAGTCCGCGAGCAGTTGGCAGGGGTGGAGGAGATCCGAGAGTCCGTTGATCACCGGGACGTCGGCGTGGCGAGCGAGCTCCGTGAGGGTCTCGTGGCCGTACGTTCGCGCCATGATGCCGTCGACCCACCGCTCGAGGTTGTGCGCCACGTCGCGGATCGTCTCGCGCACGCCCCAGCCGATGTAGTTCTGCGAGAGCAGGACGGAGTGACCCCCGAGCTGGAACATTGCGATGTCGAAGGTGGAGCGGGTGCGGAGCGACTGCTTCTCGAAGATCATCGCGATCGTGCGGTGCTCGAGCGCACGGGGGCGGTCGCCCGCCGCCCAGCGATGCTTGAGGTCGAGCGACGTCTCGATGATCCGCTCGAACTCCTCTGGCGTGAGGTCGGAGAGCGCGAGCAGGTCGCGGCCGCGGAGGCCGTCGGCAACGGGGTGGGCCATGAAGTTCAGATGGTATCAGAGTCCGAGTAGGCCGAGGTACCACGCCAGCAGCGCATCGGCACTCGCGAGCGCCAGGAACGCGCCGATCACGAGGAAGGGTCCGAACGGGACGAACCGCGATCCGCCGAGCGCTCGCGCCGTCACGCCCACCACCGCACCGAGCACGACGGCGTAGAGGAGTGCTACGAGGAACGCCTCCCAACCGAGCATGGCGCCGAGCACCCCGGCGAGCTTCACGTCGCCGAATCCCATCGCGACGGGCTCGCCGTCGTCGTCTTCGGGCTTGGTCGTGGCGTCCGTCACGACCTGTTGCGAGCCGGCCCCGCCTCGCCAGTCGGCGACCCACCACCAGATCGCGCCGAGGAGCGCGAACGCCCCCGCGCCGGCGACCGAGCCGCCGAGCGCCTCGATCGGCCCCACACCCCAGAGCCTGCCCGCGCCGGCAGCGACCGCGATCAGTGCCGCGACCCAGAGCGCATAGAGGGCGCCTTCGTGGAGCCGGAGGGGCCGCCGCAGCGCAGCGCTGGCGACCGTCTGCAGTGCGCCGGCGACGAGGGCGGCGAGCAACCCACCGAGCGCTCCGGCGAGCGCGGCGACGTTGACGGTGTCGAGCGAGAGCGGCCAGAGTCGCTCGCCCGTGTCGGCGAAGCGCCGCAGCACCAACGCCCCGATGCGGTTGATGAGCACCAGCACCCCGGCGGCGACCGCGGCCCCGAAGAGCGCCTCGCGCGGTGTGGGGAGCCCGAGGGCAGGGTCGTAGACGAATGCGCCGAGGAGGGCGATCGCGAGCGCCGGGAGCGTGAGCGCGTCGGGGAGGAGATAGGTGTCGAAGTCGATCAGCGCGGCCATCAGGAGCATCGCGAAGAGCACGAGCAGCGGCACGACGCTCAAGCCTGCCCGCTCGACGGGATAGGCGATGGCGAGCACCACGAAGCCGAGCGCCATCGCCCCTTCCACGAGCGGATAGCGCGCCGAAATCGGCGCTCCGCACGAGCGGCAGCGAGCACGGAGTACGAGCCACGACACGATCGGGACGAGGTCGAGCGGGCCGAGGGTCCGCTCGCAGCGAGGGCAGCGCGAGCGCGGCCGCACCACCGAGAGCCCGAGCGGCCAGCGGTGGACGACGACGTTGCCGAAGGAGCCGATGAGGGCGCCGAGCACGCCGACGAGGGTGATCCAGGCGACGCTCACCCGCGGCCGTGGCCGGGGCGCGAGGAGCGGCGCGCCGGAGCGGCGGGCGGCGGAACGTGTGGGGCGTCGGTGATGCGCATGGGCGGGTGCGTCCTTCACACCCATCGTGCTCGGCGCAACCGCGCGACGCTATGAAGAGGCTCACCCCCCGCAGGCGGGGCCGTCCGTTCGAACGACGCTCGGAAGCCGTTCTCATGCGGCGGGTGCTAGACTCGGCCGCTATGAAACGAATCACCATGCTCGTGATCGGCGTCGCCGCAGCGATGCTGCTGATGTCGACCTCCTTGACCGCCCAACCCGACAGCAACCGGCTCGTGTTCGTCGACTCACAGGCGCTCATCGCCGCGCACCCGTCGGGCGTGGCGGCGACCGAACTCCGAGCGCAAGCCCAGACCGAGGTGAACGAGATCCGGCAGCAGCTGGAGACGATGCAGCGCCGTGCGCAGGCTGGGGAGCAGCTCACGAACGAGGAGACGGAGCGCTTCAACATCCTCGTCACGACGCTCGAGAGCGTACAGGCGCGTTACCAGGCCGACATCGCAGCGGCTGCGGGGCCGGCGATCGAGGCCGTGAACGCCGCCATCCGCGACATCTCGGTCGAGCAGGGCTACGGCATCGTCTTCGACATCGGCGCCGCCGCCGACAGCGGGCTCGTGGTCTATGCCGCCGACGGCCTCGACATCACCGACGCGGTCATGACTCGACTGGGCAACTGAAGACCCTCACGCGTCGTCGGACGCCGGCGGAGTGTCGGGAGCCGCTTCGAGCTCCCGGCGCTCCGCCGGTGTCAGTTCGGCGCTCGCGAGCAGGTCGGGGCGACGCGCTCGCGTGCGCGCGAGCGCTTGCGCCCGTCGCCAGGCCACGATGTGGGCGTGATGACCCGAGCGCAGGATCTCGGGCGCGTCGACCCCACGGAAGGTGGGGGGTCGCGTGTACTCCGGATAGTCGAGGAGACCGGTCGTGAAGGAGTCCTGCCGATGGCTCTCCTCGTCGCCGAGCGCCCCCGGAAGGAGCCGGACCGTGGCCTCGATCAGGCAGAGCGCAGGGAGTTCGCCGCCCATGAGCACGAAGTCCCCCACGCTCACCTCGCGGTCGACCAGCCCTTCCGTTCGAGCGTCGAAGCCTTCGTAACGCCCGCAGAGCAGCGCCAGGTGGCGGTAGCCGGCGAACCGCTCCACGAGGCGCTGCGTGAGCGGCTCACCGGCCGGCGAGAGCAGGATCACCTCGTCGGCGGGCGGCTCCTGCGCGCGTGCTTCGTCGATCGCGTTCGCCCCGACGTCGACGCGGATCACCATGCCCGCCCCGCCGCCATAGGGGGCGTCGTCGACCCGGTCGGTGGGTGTGTTCGCGAAGCGCCGGAGGTCGTTGACCCGCACGTCCACGAGGCCGCGGCGGGCAGCGCGGCCGAGCAGTGCCTCGCGGGTCCACCCCACGACGAGGTCGGGGAAGAGCGTTTCGACCGTGAAGCGCAGGGGTGTCGCCGCGGCGCTCACGGCACGTCGTCGAGGAGCCCCGCCGGAGGATCCTCGACGTCGACGACGCCGTCGCCGATGCGGACGTAGGGCGCGTCTCCGGGGAGCCAGCGCTCGCCGGCCGGGCCGCGGACGAGCAGCAGGAGCTGAGCGCGCGACTGCACCTCCACGACCGTGCCGTAGGGCGCCCCGTCGAGCCGGACCGCCGCGCCGGTGAGTGCAGCGACCGACCGACGCAACGGCGCGGCGTCGACCGTGCCCGCCTCGGCGTAGACGTCGGCGTTCACGAGCTCCTGGGCGCGCTCGGGCGTCTTGATCCCCTGGAATGCGATCAGGAGCGAGCCGGCATGCGGTTTGACCAACCGCACCGCGAGCGATCCGTGGCCGGCCACCCAGAGTAGCGTGCACCGCAAGAGGGCGTCGTTCTCGTCGGCGCCGGCGCCGTGGATGCGCTGCGCGCCCTCGAGACCGTAGGTGCGACCGAGCTTCCCCAAACGAACGGCGCCCGCCGGGACCCCCTCGCTGGGTCCGCCGGAAGGCGGTCGGTGGCGCTCGTCGCGCCGGCCGCCGGTCACGCGACGATCACTCGATCAGGTGGACCTCGACGCGCTGGCGGCCGTCCGCCGCGGCGCGCGCCAGGGTGCGGAGGCTGTTGATGACGCGGCCGCCGCGACCGATGACGCGGCCCGCGTCACCATCTGCGCAGCGGATCTCGATGCGCACGCCACCATCGTCGTGATCGGCGCTGATCTCGAGCGCATCGGGTTCGCCCACGAGATTCTGGACCACGTAGGTGACGAGTTCGACGGGCATCCTCGGAGCGGCGACCCTCAGGCCGCGGCCGGGCTCCGCTTCGTGAAGGCGTCTCGCCGCTTCGCGAGCACCATCGGGACGTCGACGCCGACCTTCTGCAGGAGCCGGAGCGCCGTGTCGGTCGGCTGCGCGCCCTGCTCGAGCCAGTAGGCGGCGCGCTCGGTGTCGATCTTGAGCGGGTCGGGCGTGGTCTCGCGGGGGTCGTAGTAGCCCAGCGACTCGATGTAGTCCGCAGAGCGCTTCTTGCGAGCGTCCATCACGACGACCCGATAGTGTGGGTTCTTCTTGGCGCCGAGGCGCAGTAGGCGAATCTTGACCATAGCGTGTCCGTTCCTCCGAGGCGACGGTCGCGGGTGCGCGGAGTGGCGCCGACCTCGTCGCGAGTCAGTTCACCATGCTACACGCCCCGGCGCGGCGTGTCCAACCGCTGCAGGAGTCCACGGCTCATGAGGGCGGAGGTCCGGCGGCGCGCTCCCGGGGCGAGCGGCGCTCGGCCGGCCTCGCCGCGTCGTCAGCGACGCCCGAACTCGCCGAGGCTGCGGGCGCCCGCACCCTTGCCCCCCGGGCCCTTGCCACCGCCGCCGGGGGGGCGCCGGCCCATCTGCTTCATCATCTTGCGCATGTCCTCGTAGGTCTTCATGAGGCGGTTCACGTCTTGGACGGTGGTGCCCGAGCCGCGCGCGATCCGCTTACGACGGCTGGCGTTGAGCACCTTCGGCTGGCGCCGCTCCGCCTCCGTCATGCTCGAGATGATCGCTTCGACCCGCGCGATCTCGCGTTCGTCGATCTCGGCACCAGCCGGCAACATCTTCGACGCCCCCGGGATCATCTTGAGCACGTCGGAGAACGAGCCCATCTGCTTGAGGCGTCGCATCTGCGTGAGCATGTCCTGGAGCGAGAAGTCGCTCAGCTTCTTGGGGCCGACGTCGTCGTCGTCGCCCTCGAGCGCTTTCGTCTTCTCGATCAACGTCAACACGTCGCCCATGCCGAGGATCCGCCCGGCGATGCGGTCGGGATGGAACGCCTCGAGCCCGTCGAGCTTCTCGCTCATGCCGGCGAAGTAGATCGGCTTACCGGTCACGTGCCGAGCCGACAGCGCGGCACCACCGCGAGCGTCGCCGTCGAGCTTGGAGAGGATGAGTCCACTCACACCGACGCGCTCGTCGTACGTCCGGGCGACCGGCAGCGACTGCTGACCCGTCATGGCGTCGACCACCAGGATCCGCTCGGTCGGCTCGAGCGCGTCACGGAGCGCGGCGAGTTCGTCCATGAGCGCCTCGTCGATCTGGAGGCGCCCCGCGGTGTCGACGATGACGAGGTCGCGGAAATCGGCCTTGAGTGCCGCCCGGAGTCGCGAGCGGGTGACGTCGGGCGACTCGCCGTCCTCGACCTCGAGCACCGGCACGCCGACCTGACGGCCGAGCACCTTGAGCTGCTCACGCGCTGCGGGGCGTTGCGTGTCGGCGGCGACGAGCAGCGGTCTCCGACCCTGCGATTTGTACTTGTAGGCGAGTTTGCCGGCCGTGGTCGTCTTCCCGGCCCCCTGGAGGCCCATCAGCAGCCAGACGTTCCCTTCGTTGCGGAGCGTCGGTTGGGTCGACGAGCCTCCGAGGACCTCGCGGAGTTCGTCGTTCACGATCGCGATCACGCGCTGGTCGGGGTTCAACGAGAGCAGCGTCTCGGAACCGATCGCCTTCTCCTGCACGCGCTTCGTGAGGTCGCGTGCCACCTCGAGGTTGACGTCGGCCTCGAGCAGCGCCACGCGTACCTCGCGCAGGGCGGCCTTCACGTCGGCCTCGGAGAGCTTGCCGCGACCGCGTAGCCCTTCGAACACGCCTTGGAGTCGATCACCGAGGTTCTGGAACATGGGATCACCGGCTCTCGGCCGGCGTCGCCGCGAGGGGTGCGGTCGACGGGAGTCGCGCGCTCGGGGCGCACGCCTGGGCCGGAGGCCTCAGGCTACCGGGGGCCGGGGAAGCGGTCAACCGTGTAGGGCACGCCGGTCGCTCCTGCATGCGCGCCTGGTAGCGTGGTGCATGCCCACGCGCCATGCCGCCGCTCGCGCACGTACGCCCCCGGAGGCTCGAGGGAGCGCGCCCTTCGCGCTCCTGGGCGCGTTCGTCGCGCTCGTGCTCGCCGGACCTCCGGCCCACGCGCAGACGCTCGGCGAGGTGGTGTTGGTGAGCGCGATCGGCTCCCAGCTCCATGGTGTCTCGGCGCTTCCATCGGGGAGCCTCCGTGCGGAGGGACCCGGCGCGGCTGCGCTCATCGCTCGCCTGCCGGACGCCGCGAATTGGACGGACTGGGAGGTCTTCACGGCCCGCGGCATCGTGATGGCACTCGAGAACGCGCTGGTGCACTCCGTGGAGACGGAGCTCATGGTGGCCGGGATCGGTCGGGTGTCGCGCGACGAGTCGACGTTCGGCGACGAGCGCCACGTCCGCTTCGTGTTCGAGGGTGAGGGGCGGCGCGTGCTCCTGCACGTGATCCGCGGTGGCGATTCGCTCGTGTGGTTGCTGGCGCGGGCGCGGTGAGCCTGGCCGCATGACGCCGCGCCCCCTCGCACGCCCAGCCTCACGAGGGCGTCCGTCGCACACGCTGGCGCGCCGCGGAAGGCTTCGGTGGCTCTTCGCGGTGCTGTTCTCGGTCCTGCTCGGCGTGTCGAGCGCGGCCGAGGAGATCGCGAGCGAGGCGGCTGCACTTCTCGACGAGGCGCGGGCGGCCGTGATCGAAGCCTACGGCCGCGACGACCCGCGAACGCCCGACCATCCCGGCTGGCGCGAAGGGCTCGAGTTGGGGCGGCAGGCGCTGGCGATCGACCCGCATCCCGACATCCACCGGTTCCTGGGGCGCACCTACGCGATCGTCGGCTGGTCCGTACGCGCCCTCACGCACTTCGACGCCTTGCTCGCCGAGGGCGGGAGCCTCGAGGACCCAGAGGGAACCGCCCTCGCCGAGGTCTCCTCGAGCGACCTCTACGGCGCGACGGCGGCCAACATCGGCTTCGCTCGCTACGGCGTCGGCGACCTCGATGGGGCCCTGGTGTACTACGGGCGTTGGCTCGACGCGGTCCCCGGGAGCGTGAGCGCTCTGCGGTGGCTCGGTCGCATCCATCTCGAGCGGCTCGACCCGGAGGCCGCCCTGCCGTTCTGGGAACGCGTCGTCGAGCTCGAGCCCGACGACGAGGCGGCCGCCTTCTACCTCGAGGAGGCCCGTCGAGGGGCCGCGGTCGGCGCGGAGGCGTCGGCGGCGTACCGGTCGGGTCTGACGGCCTACCAGGCCGGCGACCTCCCGGCCGCACTCGCGTCGTTCGAGGTCGCCGTCGCGGCGGCGCCGGGCTTCGTCGACGCGTCGGTCTGGGCGGGGCGCACGGCGCTCGAGGTCCAGCGCCCCGATCTCGCCGTCCGCCATTGGGAGCGTGTGGTGGCCGCGCGCCCGGACGATGGCGGCGCGACGTACTTCCTGCGCGTCGCGCAGGATCAGGCGGCATACGGCGTCGCGGCCGGGAGCCGCTTCCACGCCGGTATCGAAGCCTACGAGCGCGGCGACCGCGACGGGGCCGGCGCGGCGTTCGCCGCGGCCGTGGCCGCGAACGGCGACTTCGTGGAGGCGTGGGTCTGGCTGGCGCGCGTGCATCAGGAACTCGGCCGCTACGACGACGCCGTCGAGGCGTGGGAACGCGTGCTCGTGCTGGACCCACGCGACGAGCGTGCCCGCTACTTCTTGAACGTCACGCGGCAGCAACGCGGCGTGACGGCCGCGGCCGGGGCGGTGTTCGCGGATGGGATCGCGGCGTTCGAGGCGAACGACCTCGCGACGGCCGGGATGCGCTTCACCGAAGCCGTGAGGATCGACCCCGATGCCCTGCAGGCGTGGGTCTGGCTCGGGCGCGTGGCGTTCAGCCTGCAGCGGTGGGAGGCGGCGGCGGTCGCCTACCGCCGGGCGGCGGAGCTGGCCCCCGACGACGACGACATCGCCTTCTTCGCCGAGGAGGCCGAGCGCCTCGCGAACCCCGAACCGGAAGTGTTGGAGGAGGAGGCGCCCGAGGAAGAGGTGCCCGAGGAAGAGGTGCCCGAGGAGGAGGTGCCCGAGGAGGAGGTGCAGGAGGAGGAGAGCGCCTCGGGCGATCCGGGGGAGCCCGAGGGCGTCGGCGACGAGCCGGCGGCACCGGCCGAGGTGCCGGACCTACGGAGCACCGAACCCGGAGAGGATCTGCGATGAGGGGCATGGCGTGAGGACGGTGGTCCTCCGCGTGGTCGCGCTCTCGCTGCTGCTCCTGCTCGCGCTGGCCGGCACGCTCGCGGTGCGCACCATGCAGCGGCTCCCCGACACCGTGCTCTATCTGGTGCGGGACGCCGGAACCACCTTCACGCTCGAGCGCGTCTACCGTCGGACCCGCGCCCGGACCGACGACCCTGAGGCGCGCGCTCGCCATGCCCTCGCCGCGCTCGCGGTCGGCCCCACGGAGGAGGAGGCGGCACGTGGACTCGGCAGCGAGGTGCCGCCAGACATCGTGGTGCGAGCCGTCAGGCTGCGAGACGGTGTCCTGGAGGTCGACCTCGACCGTTCGTTCGCCGCCGGCGGCGGCAGCGCCTCGATGCTCGGGCGTCTTCACCAGGTCACCTGGACGTTGACGCAGTCCTCGGGGATCGAGCGACTCGCGCTCTACCTAGACGGCGAGCCGCTGCGGGTCCTGGGCGGCGAGGGCGTCATGGTCGCCCACCCGTGGACGCGACCCACGGGCGACGCGGCGGTTCCGGTGTGGTGAAGCGGCTCCTGCTCGGGACGCTCACGATGCTGTGCCTCGCTCCGGGCGTGGCCGCAGCGGGATGGGCGGAGGCCAACGGCGGCGTGCGCACGTTCGATGCCATGGTGGAACTCTTCCGCAATGAGTACTGGAACCCCGTGCACGTCGATTGGAACGCGTGGGCCGATGAGCACCGCGAGCGCGTGCTCGGCGCGGGGAGCCGCGACGCCTTCGATGCGGCGCTGCGACGAATGGTTCGGGCGCTCGACGACGACCACTCGTCGTGGAGCGGCCTTCCCGATCGGCTCGACCTGCCGCCGCTCGACGACGGCCCCGGGCACCTCCCCCTGGGGCCCCCGCGCCTCGGCGTGCAGTTCGCCTTCGTCGCCGGCCGTGGCCTCGTGGTCGAGCGGGTCTTCCCGGCCACACCGGCGGAAGCCGCCGGACTGCAGCGGGGCGACGTGGTGGTTGCCGTCGATGGAGCGCCGCTCGGCGAGCGCGGTGGTCTCGCCGACGCCAACTCGCTCCTCCTCGACGCCCTCGAGGCCGGTGCCGTGCGCCTCGACGTCGAGCGGCGGCGTACGTCCCTCACGGTCGACGTGGTGGCGGCTCCGGTCGCCTTCTCGCGGGCTGCGGCCGCGCCCTTCTCGGTACTCCTCGACCCGTCGACCGGCTATCTCGCGCTGCCGACCTTCAATGCCGACGGCGTCGGTGTTCAGGCGCACGAGCATCTGCGGGCGTTGGCCGAGGGTGGGGCCGTGAATCTCGTGCTCGATCTCCGAGGCAACCTCGGCGGCCGGCTCGTAGAGCTCGGCTTGGTCCTCGGCGCCTTCCTCGACGGCGACTGGGCGGAGGCGATCGCCCACGACCGGGTCGCCTGGCGCGCTCGCTACGAGCGCGACGAGCGCGGCGGCGTGGCACGGCTCATTGCCGACGACGGCGCGGTGCTGGCGGAGGCGCGCATCGACGATCCGATGCGGTGGCGCGGCGCGGTGGTCGTGATCGTGGCGGCCGAGAACGCCTCGGCGGGGGAGATCGCCGCCCTGGCACTCCAGGACCATGGTCGCGCCCGGGTCGTGGGCGAGTCGACGTCGGGAAACGTCGAGGCGATCCGTGGCTTCTCGCTCCTGGACGGCAGCCGTGTGTTCATCGCCGTCGCCAACCTCCGCGGCGCGCATGGACTCGAGTACGACGCCGGCGTGATTCCCGAAATACTCGTCCGTTCGACCGTGCTCGATCTCGCCCGCGGGGTCGATCCTGCCGTCGCGGCGGCCCGCCGCCTGCTCGGGGCGCTCCCCTTCACGCCCGACCGGCACTTCTGACGCCCGGCCCGAACCCTGCCCCACCGACGACGCCCTGCACGGCCCCGGCCGGCCCGTCGCCCCCTCGACGTTGCGGCCCCGAGACACCGCGGTCGATACCCCGTGGTACGATTCGCGGCGCTGCAACGACGTCGGCGCGGCGGGAGAGACTCCGCGCCGCGCCGACATGCTGGTGCGCCCGACAGGATTCGAACCTGTGGCCTTTCGCTCCGGAGGCGAACGCTCTATCCGGCTGAGCTACGGGCGCCCGAGCGATCGCCAAGACTAGCACCAGCCCTGGAGGACGTCAACCCAATGAAATTGAGTCGCCGCACGAACACCATCATCCTCTGGTTCATCTCGATAGGCCTCGTCCTCGGGATGATCATCACCTTCACGCCCAGCCTCGGTGGATTCGGCTTCGGCGGCGCCTCGGGCGAGGGTGCCACTGCTCTCCGCGTCAACGGGGCACCCATCAGCGAGCTCGCCGTCGCCCGCGCCCGCTCGAACCCGCTCTTCAACCTCGTGACCGACGGTGAGGTGGGTCGCGATCTCGAGCATCTCCTCGTCGACGAGCTCGTGCGGCAGGAGGTCGTGCGGCAGGAGGCGTCGCGTCAGCGGGTCTCCGGGGCCGAGGTCGGGCGCGCGGTCGACGAGTTCCGCCAGGCGCGTGGCGTCGCGGGCCGCGGCAACGACAGTCAGTACCTCCGGGTGCTGTCGAGCTCCGGCTTCAACGACGAGACGTTCCGCGCCTACCAGCGTGAACAGATCCGGCAGGAGAAGTGGGAAGCCTCGCTCATCGACGGTGTCGAGGTGAGTGACGAAGAGGTACGGGCCTACTACGACGCGAACCGCGACGCCTACGCGTCCGAAGAGCGGATCGTCGCTCGTCACATCGTGCTCGCGGAGCGCGAGGAGGCCGACGCGGTCCGTCTGGAGCTGCTCGCCGGCGCCGATGCCGCCGAGCTCGCCCGAACGCGCTCGATCGAACGCGCGGATCGCGATGGAGCCCTCGGCGCCGCCGCCGGCGAGACGGAACCGCGGCCCGTCGGTCGTCCCGCCCTCCCCACGGCGGTGTCGAGCGCTGCGTTCACGCTTCGCGACGGCGGCGTGACCGAGGTCGTCCCGGCGGCCGGGGTCTTCCACGTCGTGAGCGTGCACGAGTACCTCGCGCCCAGCCCGCGGCCGTTCGACGAGGTTGCCGAGCGCGTGCGCGAGGATGCGCTCACTGCCAAGCGCGCCGGCGTACTCGACGAGGAGATCGCCCGACTGAAGCGCGACGCCACCATCGAGGTCTCGGAGACGAGCCCACTCTCGTACCGCAACGTCGCCGTCGCCCGCGTCGGCGCCGTCGACATCACGCGGAGCGACCTCGTTCGGGCGACCTACACGAACCCACAGATCCAACAGTCGCTCTCGCCCGACACCGCGTTCATCATCACGACGTTCTTCAAGCCGTCGATACTCGATCAGTTGATCGATCAGGAGCTCGCGTACCAGGGCGCCGCCGATCTCGGGGTGCCCTTCGTGGGCCCGCGCCGCTTCGTGGCACAGACGGTCCTGAACTACGTCGCACGAGACGCCGAGGTCGACGACGAGGAAGTACAGCGCTACTACGACGACAACCTCGCGCAGTTCACCGTCCCGGCCTCGGCCGACGTGGTCCGCGCGCAGTTCGGCGACGCCGAGTCGGCCGAAGCCTTTCGCAGCGCTCTCCTCGATGGGACCGAGCTTCAAGTCGCCGCCGACGAGGTCGACGCCGAGGTGACGGTCCTCGGTCGCGTGGAGCGGGGACAGCTCGAGCCTTCCCTCGACGCCGCGCTCTTCGAGACCGATGCCTTCGTGGCGCTCCCCGACGGCACGCTCGAGATGAGTGACGTGCTCGTACTCGCCGATGAGGTCGAAGCGCTGCCCGAGTCCCTCGAGGACGGCGGCGAAGAGTCGCCCGAGACGGAGGCGCCGCCGGCCGATCGCATCGTCGTGCTCGTCGCGGAGCGGACGCCGGAGCGCGTCCGGCCACTCTCCGAGGTGCGCCCCCAGGCCGAAGCGACGGTACTTGCGCAGCAGCGTGCAGCGCAGCGCGATGCCTGGCTCGCGGAGTTGCGGGAGCGCATCGAGGTCGAGCAGTTCGCCGCTGCCGCCCCCGAGTTCGATCCCGCCACCTTCTCGATCCCGGGCCTGCCCGCCGAGTTCCAGGAGGAGGTGCCCGACGAGGGTGCGCTCGAACCGGCGCAGGAGACCGGACAGCCCGACGACGAGGTGCCAAGCCCCGAGATCGTGCCGGACGCCCCCGCGCAGGACGACGGGGCAGACGACGAGGCACCCTCCGACGCCGACGAGGCGCCCGCCGCAGCCGACTGAGCGCCGGGATGCCTCGCGCCCTCATCAGCGTCAGCGACAAGACTGGCATCGTGCCGTTCGCGCGCGCCCTCGTAGCGCTCGGCTTCGAGCTCGTCTCCACCGGCGGAACGCGCCGAGCGCTCGAGGAGGCGGGCCTCACGGTGACGCCGGTCGACGCCGTCACCGGCGCCCCCGAGATCCTCGATGGTCGGGTGAAGACGCTCCATCCCTCGGTGCACGGTGGCATCCTCGCACGCGATACGCCGGACCACGAACGCGAGCTCGCGCGGCACGAGATCGCGCGCTTCGACCTCGTCGCCGTCAACCTCTATCCGTTTCGTGAGACCGTCGCCTCCGGCGACGTCTCGCTCGACGAGGCGATGGAGCAGGTCGACATCGGCGGACCGACCATGCTCCGAGCGGCCGCGAAGAACCACGGCGCGGTGGTGGTAATCGTCGAACCACGCGACTACGACCCTGTGCTCGACGATCTCCGGGGTGCGGGCGTGAGCTCCGAGCGGCGCCGTGCGCTGGCGCGGGCGGCGTTCGCCCACACCGCCGCCTACGACGCCGCGATCGTGCGGTATCTCGACGCCGACGAAACGTTCCCCGAGACGCTCCACCTCACGCTCACCCGCGCCGAGGAGCTCCGCTACGGCGAGAACCCGCACCAGCGGGGAGCTCGCTATCGCGAGGAGGGGAGGAACCGGGGCTGGACCGACGAGGCGACGCAGCACGGCGGCCTCGGCCTCTCGTACCTCAACCTCTTCGACGCCGAGGCTGCCTGGCGGCTCGCGCACGAGTTTCCCGGGTCGCCGTGCGCCGTGATCGTCAAGCACGCGAATCCGTGTGGCGTCGCGCTCGCGACGGATCTCGGGAGTGCGTACGAGCGGGCGTTCGAGGCCGATCCCAAGTCCGCTTTCGGCGGCGTGGTCGCCCTCAATGGCGTCGTCGACGCCGCGCTCGCCGACGAGATCGTGTCGCGACCGAAGGCCGACGTGCTCGTCGCGCGGGGCTACACGCCCGAAGCGCTCGCGCGCTTCGCCTCCAAGCGGAAGAACATGCGTGTGCTGGAGGCCCCGCCACCCGGTGCCGGGGCACCCTCGTTGCGGCGCGTGGACGGCGGCTTCCTGGTGCAGGGTCCCGACGCCGTTGGCCGCGACCGAACCGCGTGGTCGGTCGTCAGCGAGGCGCAGCCGAGCGAGGCGCTCTGGCGCGATCTCGAGCTCGCCTGGGTCGTGGGCGCCTACACGCTCTCGAACGCCATCGTGCTGGTCGAGGGGGGGCGCGCGGTGGGTATCGGTGCGGGGCAGCAGAGCCGTGTCGACGCCGCCGACGTCGCGGCATCGAAAGCCGCCGGTCGCGCTGCGGGGGGCGCCTGCGCCTCGGACGCCTTCTACCCCTTCCGCGATGGGCTGGACGCCGCCGCCGCCGCCGGTGTCGCGGGCGTGATCCAACCGGGAGGATCGCTGCGCGACGCCGAGGTGATCGCGGCCGCCGACGAGCACGGGCTCGTCATGGTACTGACGGGCGAACGGCACTTCCGGCACTGACCGGCACCGGACGCCGCGACACACTCCGGGCTGGCGACGACGTCGTCCTCGGAGGGCACTACCCGTAGCGTTTCGGGGCGAGCTCACCACCACATCTTGTACCTCCTCTTGCACTCCCCCGATGGGAGCGTGCTACGCTTCTCGTCATCGCTCGAGACGAAGAACGAGTGAATTCCTACACCGCACGTGGTCAACATCTTGTACATTCTCGACCTGGACGTACAAGATCTCGTACCAACCGCCAGAGAGCCTCGGGTAGCTCGACCACCCAGGGCTCGACGGTCCGAAAGGGGTCTCCCACAGTGGCCGACGTCGCTCCGCACACCGCCCGCCAGGACCTCGCTTCGTTCGACGATCACGCCGTCGCGATCGCGAAGCGCCAATACTTCCAACCGGGTGACGACGACCTCCTCGGCCTCTTCCGGCGCGTTGCGAACTGGGTCGCCGGCCCCGAGGACGTCGCGGTGCGGAGCCAGTACGCCCAGACGTACTTCGACCTCATGGTCTCGAAGCGCTTCTGTCCCGGCGGGCGCGTGCTCGCGGGCGCCGATACCAGCCACGGCAACGTCCTCAACTGCTTCGTACAGGACGGTCGCCCGGAGCCCGTGGCGAGCGATGCGTGGGTCCTCCACCTCGCGACGAAGCTCGCGGTGGTCACGAAGGTCGGTGGCGGCAACGGCCTCTGCCTCGACCCGATCGCGCCGAAGCGCCCCTACGACGGCGCGGTGGGCAAGCTGTACCTGACCATCGTTCCGACGCATGCCGACTACGACAAGGTCCGCGACGGCACCTACCTCGACCTGGTGCACGACGCCTACGTGACGCGCGGCTACCACGCCTCGGCGTTCGTCGAGTACCCCGACGCGCCCATGAACGTGCGCGTGCGACAGGTGGGCGACTCGGTCGAATCGATCTGGAAGAGCGCCGCCGACGTCGTCACCACGCTGCTCCGTGGCGAAGACCTCGTGCTCGATCTGAGCGACCTGCGTGCCGAGGGTGCCCCCGTCAACGGCTCCGGCGGCACGTCGAGCGGGCCGTCGTCGTTCGCGGTCGAGGTCTTCGACAACTTCGCCCGCTGGGCGAACCTCGGGGGCGCGGCGTACGCCGGACCCGTCGCCACGCTCCGCTACGTGTTCGCCAACACGCTCCGGGCGATACGACAAGGGGGCACGCGCCGCGGGGCTGGCATGGCGACCATGTCGATCACCCACCCCGACATCCACGACTTCATCACCGCCAAGGACATCGCACGCGAGCAGACCGAGGGCGACATCAGCACCTTCAACATCTCCGTGCTGGTGAGCGACGCCTTCATGCGCTCACCGGAAGCGAAGCGGCAGGGGAGTGTGCTGCACGACATTGCCGACCATGCCTGGTCGACGGGTGAACCCGGACTGATCTACATCGACCGCATCAACGAATTCAATGCGATGCGCGAGTCGTTGGGGGAGATCAAGGCGACGAACCCGTGCGGTGAGATTCCCCTGTTCCCCGGCGAACCGTGCGACCTCGGCGCGATCAACCTCGCGCAGTACGTCGCCACGAGCGACGTCGGGCTCGACGGCTTCGACACCGAGACCTTCCGGCGCGACGTCGCGACGTGCATTCGCTTCCTCGACAACGTGCTCGACGTGAACCGGTTCGCGCTCGAGGACAACCGGGAGATGAGCCACTACCTCCGCCGGCTCGGACTCGGGATCATGGGCCTCGCTGACGCACTCATCCGGATGGGCTATCGCTACGACAGCGCCGACGGACGCGCGGCGGTCTCCGCGATCATCACCGAGCTACGTGAGGCGGCCACCGACGCGAGTCGTGACCTCGCCCGCGAGCGCGGTCCGTTTCCGGGCATCGGTGCCTCGAGCCTCGTCGAGGAGCGTAGGAACATCGCGCTGCTCACCGTTGCTCCCACCGGGACGACGAGCATGTTGATGGGCGTGTCGAGTGGCGTCGAGCCGATATTCGCGCCCTTCATCTACCGCAAGATCGGTTCGAGCTACACCGCCATCATCGCGCCGCTCTTCAAGGAGTTGCTCGAGCGCCACGCTCCCCATCCCGACTTCGCCGACGGCGAAGGCTGGGACTGGGACGCCGTCGTCGAGCGCGTCCAGGAGCAGCACGGCAGCGTGCAAGGTCTCGACTTCATCCCCGACGACGTGAAGGCCGTCCTGGTGTGCGCTCACGACATCGCGCCCGACGACCACGTGCGCATGCAGGGTGCGGTGCAGAGCGCCTTCGACGCCGGTGGTGAGATGGTGGCCAACTCGATCTCCAAGACGATCAACCTCCCGAATCACGCCACCGTCGGCGACGTCTACCGCGCCTACAGCCTCGCCTTCGAGAGCGGCTGCAAGGGAATCACGGTCTACCGCGACGGGTCGCGCCAGTTCCAGGTCCTCTCCACCAAGGTCGACAAGAAGGTCGACAAGATGGTCGGCAAGAAGGACGACAAGATGGCCGCCACGACCGAAGGGACGCCCGGGTCCGGACGGGGCATCGCCGCCCGCATCGCCTCTGCGCCGAGTGCCGTGAGCGTGACGGGCGCAACCGACCGCCGTCGCGCGGCGCGCGCACCGTTCGAGCGCCTCCCCTCCGAACCGCTCTTCGATCGGCCGATCCGCCTCGAGGGCTTCACCGACGCCGCTCGGCTGACGCTCCCCACGGGCGAGACGCGCGGCTTCTACGTCACGGTCAACAAGCAGGACGGGCTGCCGGTGGAGTGCTTCGTCACGAGCGGCAAGGCGGGCGACGAGGCGAACGCCGACTCCGAAGCGCTCGGCCGCGTGGTGTCCGTCGCCCTCCAGTACGGCGTGCCGGCGGAGGCGATCGTCAAGACGCTGCGCGGCATCAACGGTGGCATGTACGGCACCTATCAGAACCGGATGGTCGCGAGCCGCGCCGACCTCATCGCCGTCGCGCTCGAGACGGCAGGCGTCGAAAACGTGCTCAACCGCGGCAAGGCCTGCCCCGATTGCAGTGCGCCCCTGCGCTTCGAGGAGGGCTGCGTGAAGTGCGAGTCGTGCGGCTACAGCAAGTGCGGCTAGCCGTTCCTACGTGAGGCGACGGCGGCGCGGCCGCCGTTAGCGATCGTCGCCCGAGCCTCCGAGTACGCCGCGCCGCTGCCGGTCCGCAAGTTTCGCGAGGTTTCGGGCGCCGACCTCTCCGAGCGTCACGCCGAGGTCGTGCGCCAAGACCGCCACGTACCAGAGCACGTCGCCGAGCTCCTTCGCGAGCGCCTCGCGCTGGGCCTCGGAGAGGTCGTCGCCGGGGGCGTAGCCCTCGTCTCGCATGAGCTTGCCGATCTTCTCCGCCACCTCGCCCGCCTCGCCAGCGAGTTTGAGGGCCGGGTAGATCACGCGCACGCGCTCCGGAAAGGCGGCGGTGCGCAATGCAGCGTGCTGGTAGTCGTCGAGTGTCATGTCGTCATGCTACGTCGTGGTCCGCGGTGGCGTCGCGGTAGGGTGCGGCGTGGGACGACGGAACGTCCGTGCGACGCGTGCGAGCCGCGAGGCGGGACATGCTGGAGCCGTGCCCCGTCTCTGCCCCTCCCCGATGAGCGCTGCAGTCGTGCTGATCGTGCTCTCCATGCTTCCGTGGGCACACTCGCAGGAGTCGCCGCCGATGGATCCGCGCTACCAGGCGGCCGTGCGCGACCTGCTCGAATCACCGGCGGGCGTGGCCTTCCTCGACGCCTGGATCGCCGTCCAACGCGATTACCTCTATGGAGTCGATAGCGAAACCCTGCTACAGGGGGCGACCGCGGGACTCGTCGAGGCCCTCGGCGACCCCTACTCCCGCTATCTCGATCCGGGCGACGCCGAGGCGGCGCGGCGCGCGAACGAAAACGGCGCGGTCGAGATCGCGCAGATCGGCGACGTTGGGATCATCCGCATCGCTTCGTTCGAAGGGGAGGCGACCGGAGCGCAGTTCGCGACGGCGCTCGACACCCTCCTCGGCGCCGGCGTGCGTGGCTTGGTGCTCGACCTCCGTGGGAACGAAGGGGGATCGATCCTCCAGGGACTACAGGTGCTCGATCGGTTCCTGACCGAGGGCGAGCTCGGCTTCCGTAGAGTCCGCGGTGTGAGTGTGCCGATCGCCTATGCCAACCCGCGCGCGGCCACGAATCCACTGGTGGTGCTCGTCGACGGTGACACGGCGTCGACCGCGGAGATCGTCGCCGGAACCCTCCAGGCGTACGGACGCGCGCGTCTCGTGGGGACGCCCACCGCCGGCAAGGGCGTGGGACAGACGTCGATCCGCCTCGCCGACGGCAGCGAGCTCCGCCTCGTGAGCTTCGAATGGCTCCTCCCGGGGCTCCGGAGCGTCAATCTCGTCGGTCTCACCCCCGACGTCGTGATCAGCGGCGCGCCCACCGACCCCGTCACGAATGGCGAGTCGCGCCCACTCGTGTCGGTGCCGGACGAGGTGGGCGATACGTTCCTTCGCCTCGGCATCGAGGCATTGCGAGCCCTCCTCAGTGACGAACTCCCCTCCCAGACGTCGATACCGGTGCCGACGGTACGCGTCGGACCCGTGCTCCTGCCCGACCCAGCGCAGGCCGAGGAGGAGGACGTCGTTCGGCCCGAAGAGATCGACGAAGGTGATGCTCGGGAAGTGGATCCCGCCCACGAGGTGCCCTGAGCCACCTCCTCGAAAGATGAGAATCTTCTCCGTTGGCGTGACGTACCCCGCCCCATCGCGTGGGCGAGCCGGTAGGCTGGAGCATGCGGAATGTTCCGAATCAATCTCGACGCTTCAACGAGGGCATGCTATTGCTCGGCCTGCACGCAGGGCTGCTCGTGGCGGGTGTGCTGATCCAGTACGTGCTGGCGACGATCGTCGCCGACGGTGTGTTCAGCGCCTCGTACGGCTTCGTGCTCGTATACGCCTACGCGGTGGCAACGACGATCGGCTATGCGGCCGTCGCCGTCCGTGCGCGCAACAAGCCGATGGCCGTGCGCGCGCGCTACCTCGTCTTCTATCACCTCGCAGCGACCGGTCTCATGGCCCTCATCCTGTTCCTCATCATCTACAATCCCATCGTCGGGGATCCAGGCGAAGTCGAGCCCGCGGACGGCCGCTGACGTCCCACGAGTCTGACCAAGCGTGTGGACAGAGCCGGAAGGCTCTGGTATCCTCGGGGACGCTGCCCGCGGGCGGCGCGTGGTCGGCGGTAGCTCAGTGGTAGAGCGATCGGCTGTTAACCGATTGGTCGTAGGTTCGAATCCTACCCGCCGAGCCAGAGCAATGAAGAACGCCTAGGACGAAAAATGGGGCGAGCGGTTCTGTACGAGGGAGCCGCTCGCCCCTCTTGGTATGCCAGCGGTGTGCCATCTGTCTAGGCGCCTTCGAGCAAGTCACGAAGTGCATCAGAAATGAACGTCTGGGCCTTGAGTTTCATCGTTTGCGAGGCACACACCGCGAGATAGAGTGGCGCACGGTGTCGCGGTGCAACGATCCCCGTCTGCTCGAGCTGCGCCAGGCGATCTTCATCAACATGGAAGTGCTCGTCCGCGCAGAAGTAAGAGTCATGGCTCAGGAAGTTGTAGTCGTTCTCGGCGAGGTCAACGACGGCTGCTAGCGTCTCCGGATTATTGGCGTCGTACCGGGACAACTCAGAGTTGATCACGCACCCGTACCATCTTGATCCGAAACGAGCAAGACAGACGAAAAACTTGGGGTGAGCGATGTCGGGGAACTGAACCAAATATACAAGCCATGTCCGGTCCGGTCTGTCATCCTCTGGCACTACTGATCGTAGGTCAAGTGAGCGACCAATGCCTCCGAATGGGGCAACGCCCGGGCCATATCAAGGACGGTGATGCGACCGGGTACGTATCGCGCGCGAGCCGCGTCCCATGCCGCATCGTGCGTTTCCTTCGTCAGTTGATCAAAGGTCCAGGTTCCGTACTTGCTGATTGCATCGTCCAGGCACTTCAAGGCTCCCGCGCTCAGCTCTCCTATGTCGGGCTCAGCCTTTGCGCGGATAAAATCTCCCTTGACCTCGATCGATCGAGCGAACTCCACCACCATCTCTGGTGTCACACACGGGCTACGCGATTCACCCTTCACAGCCTTTGTGAGGTCGTAGGTTATCGACGGCACGGGACCGAAATCCATCGCGATGTACTGGTCGCGCGCAAACAAGCGCCCGAAGCGCTCTAGGCAAGCCTTCTCAGCAAGGTACAGCAGCTTGAACGCCTTGTGCATATCAAGCGGCTGCACCTTTGTGGCGATGTATCCAAGGGCGGCCGTCGCAGCCGCTTGGTCGTAGCGCATCATCGTTGGTCTCATTGGACCCTCCACGCGAAGAGCCGCATCGATGGTCGCTGCTCGAGGCACCATCCAGCGGGATTACCGTGTTTCTCCATGCCGATACTATGCACCTTGCGGCTGACATGTACGTAACCCAACGCACGGCACTTCAAGGCAACGGTCGCCCTCGAAGGCCACGACATGAGCACGCCAGCAGCAGTGGCGATCTCAGAGTATTGCCAACGAAGGGAAGCGTCGAGTAAACGAACGTGGTTCCTGATCGTCGTTCGCCTCGTCGCCTGTTCATCTGGTGGATCCCGGCCTTTGTTGTCGCTCGACGGCTCGTGGCGTACGAGCGGCGAACTTTTCGCACGCAGGTAGAGCGGTATCGGGCCGCCATTACGTTGCTCAAGAGGGATCGAGTCTGAGTCGCATGCTTCTGCAACAGCGAGCCGTACTTGCAGCTGATCTCGGAAGCCTAGCACTTCCCACCTAAGCCACCTGTCCGAAAACCCGGGTCCGCTTCGGAACGGTCGAACATCGCGACCTGTCGAGCGAGCGGCGACGAACCGGCAGCGCCGCTCGCCTTCGTTGCGGCCACGGTTCCTCGCCCGTGCAATGCTGAGTCTCCATGAACCGCATCGATCGAGCGTTCGCGATGGCTGACGGCGGGCGGGTCACGTTCCTGCAGACTGCCGGCGAGACGGAGGGAGCACTGCTCGAGATGCAGGTAACGTACGCGCCCGGGTCGGGGCAGCCTCCGCTGCACATCCATCCTGAGCAGGAGGAGCGATTCGAGGTGCTGCGCGGAGCGCTCTGGACCCGCATCGGTGACGAGGAGCAGGTCTACGGCCCGGGAGCGACGTTCGTGGTGCCGGTAGGAACGGCCCACACGATGCGCCCCGAAGCCCCCGGTACGACCGAGGTGCGCTGGCTCGTGCGACCGGCGCTCGAGAGCGAAGCCTTCTTCCGCACCGCGTGGGGCTTGGATCCCGATGCCCCCGGCGTCCGTCGTTCGGGTCTGCTCCGCTCCGTCGCACTCGTCCGTCGGTTCGCGCGTGAATTCCGGCTCGTTTCGCCGCCCTACGCGCTCCAACGAGTGATCTTCGCGCTCCTGGGCCCGGTGGCCGTATGGGCCGGGCACCAGATGCCGCCGCGTTCGGACGCCGGGAATCGAGGGAGGAAAACGCGCTCCGTGGTCTGACCCGCGATGCTGAGGGCACGCTCGGTACTGGGTTCTGATCGAGCTAGGCGCCGCCCACAACACGCGTACGTCGCGATTCCTCATGAAGGGGCGTCGAGGAAGGGGCGTCGCATACCGTCACCTCGGTGCGGTCGCGGCCCGCACGCTTGGCGCGGTAGAGGGCATCGTCGGCGCCCTGGAGCAAGTGACGAGCATCGGTGCTCTGCGACGTACAGCAAATGCCGGCACTCACCGACACCTTCCGCCGCTCGTCCCGCGTTTCGTGCGTCCCGTCGTGCGCAACGACGGTGATGTCGTTGACGGCGGTCCGTATCCGGTCGGCCGTTGCCTCGGCGTGCGCGACGTCGCACGGATACAGGAGGACGAGGAACTCATCACCGCCGAGTCGCCCGACGGCGTCACTCGCCCGGGCGACCGCTTGGAATCGCTCGGTGACCTCCCGGAGCACTTGGTCGCCGACGAGATGGCCGTACGAATCGTTGATCCCCTTGAAGTCGTCGATGTCGGCGACCATCACCGCGAGAGATCGTCCTTCGCGCAGCGCGAGTGCGCAGGTGTGTTCGAGCCGCTCGAGAATCGCTTCTCGGTTGGCGACCCCGGTGAGGGAGTCACGTGCAGCACGGGTTCGGAGTTCTTCATGCGCCGTCTGGAGCGCGAGGTTGAGCTCGTGCACGCGCCTCGCAGCGAGCCGCAGCTCCATTTCGTCCATGACGACCCGCGCAAGGTCGTTCAGGATGCGGCGCTCCCGGTGGGTGAGCGTGCGCGGCTTTCGATCGATCGCCGTCAGCACGCCGAGGTTGTAGCCGTCGTGCGTTCGGAGCGGGACGCCAGCGTAGAAGCGGAAGCCGAGCGCTCCGGCGACGAGCGGGTTCGCGAGAGACCTCGGGTCGGAGGCGGCGTCCTCGATTACGTACGGGTCATCCTGAAGGATCGCCGACGCGCAGAGACCGAGTTCGCGCGTCACCTGCTGCGCGTCGAGGCCGTGGCTCGACTTGAACCAGATTCGGTCCGTGTCGACGAGGCTCACGATTGCGATGGGAACCTCGAGCAGGTCGGCAACGAGCGCCGTGATCCGATCGAAGCAGCCATCTGGGGGCGTGTCGAGAATCTCGTAGCGACGGAGCGCGGCCATGCGCTCGATTTCACCCGTGCGTGGTCGTGCTGAATGCATCGCGGCCATCATTCGGCATTCTACGGAGCGGCGGGGTTCGGCAACGTATCGAACCCTTACTAGAGCGCGGCGGCGTTCGGACCCCCGGACGGGGCCTTCGAACGCACCGAGCGTGACGGGCGTCCGGTGCGGTGAGCGCGCCCCCGGCCATACTAAGTGGCTCGTGTGCGTTACGACAGAAAGGTCGGTGACGCATGAAGTACCTCGTACTCGGTGCCCTCGTCGTGCTCTACGTGATCGTCTGGGGGCAGAACTGGACGTGGTTCGCCGGCGCGATCATGTTCCGCGCCCTAGTCAGCGATCGCACGCGATCGATGGATCGCACGCGATCGATCGGACCGGCGACCACGTGACGTCGCGAGGCGGAGCGATTACCGCTCCTCCTCGCTTCTCGTGTGCATCAGGCCGAGCGGATTCGACACTGCGTGCCGCGCCGCGGCCCACGCGCGTTTGATCTCGACCTCGTCGTGGGCGAGGTCGTCGTCGTCGGCGTCGGCGTAGCGCGTGACCTCGTCGGCCTTGGCGTTCAGGAGCGTGTTCATCACGCCATGGAGGGCGTCGCGGACGGCCAGTCCCTCCTTGAGCATGTCCTGCAGTTCGAGCACACGGGTCACGAGTTCGTCGTGATGCATGCCCTCGAGTTCGGCGCGTGTGCGTTGCATGCGAGGGCCTCCGGAGCGATGCTACCGCGTGGCCGCGCCCGGTGCGTGCGTGCCCAGCGGCTTCTCGAGAAAGACGCTGAGCGGATCGTCGGCCCACGTTCCCCAGCCTCGTTCCGCCACCGCGTACCCCGCGCGCTCGTAGAGGCGCAGCGCCTCCGGTTGCTTCGTCCCCGCTGCGAGGCACAGCAGGCGGTACCCGGCGGCGAGCGCACGAGATTCGAGATGCCCGAGGAGCGCGCGAGCGACCCCCCGTCCGCGCCCGACGGGGTCGACGTACATGCGCTTCAACTCCGCGATGCCGGGTTCACCGAACGGTGTGAAGCCGCCGCACGCGATCGCGCGGCCTGCCGATCGGGCGATCACGAATGCGCCCTCGGGGGGCGTGCACCCTGCGGGGACCACATCGCCCTCCCAGGTGTCGTCGTCGTAGCGCTGCAGGAGGTCGCGTATCAGGGCGTGCATGAGCGCGAGGGCATCGATCGAGTCCGACGCCTCGAGGTCGAAGCCGACGTCGTCGTGCGTGACGATGTGGGGAGGTTCTCCAGGACGGCTCAGGGCGAGGTACTCCGTTCTCGCGCGCAGGTCGGCGGGCGATCCGCTCCGCGGGTGACGAGCATACGACCTGGTCGCGGCCGGTATCGTGGCGCATGCCCACCACCGATCCGACTGCGCTCACCGTCGCGGGGCTCGGCGCCGCCTACCGCGCCGGCACCCTCGACCCCGTCGAGGTGACCGAGGCCTACCTGGCGCGCATCGAACCAGGCGACGTCTACCGCCTGGTGAGCGCGTCGCGCGCTCGGCGGCAGGCCGAGGCGTCGAGGCGTCGCTTTGCCGCCGGCGTCGACGCCGGACCGCTCGATGGCGTGCCGCTCGCGCTCAAGGATCTCATCGATACGGAGGGGGACGTCACCGGCGCTGGTAGCCCGCCCCTCATGGACGGGCCGCCGGCCGAGCGCGACGCCCCCGTCGCCGCGCGGCTCGACGCTGCGGGCGCGGTCTTCCTGGGCAAGACCACGATGACCGAACTCGCTTTCAGCGGCATCGGCATCAACCCGCACACGGGAACGCCCGGCAACGCGTTCGACCGCGAGCGCGTGCCGGGCGGTTCGTCGTCGGGGTCCGCCATCGCAGTTGCGACGGGTCGCGCATGCGCGGCGATCGGGAGCGACACCGGCGGATCGGTCCGCATACCCGCGAGCTTCAACGCCCTCGTCGGCCTCAAGACGACCGACGCCCTGATACCGTGCGACGGCTGCGTATCGCTCTCCACCACCGTCGATACGCTCGGGCCGATCGCTCGCACGGTCGAGGACGCATGGATCCTCTTCGGCGCCATGGCGGGGCGCCGGCCGGAGCCGCTCCCCGAGGCGCCCGAGCGCTGGCGCCTGTGGGCGCCGCCGACGGTCTGGTTCGAAGACCTCGATCCGGGCGTGGAGCGCGTGGTGGCGCGGGCCATCGGGCTGCTCGAGGAGGCCGGGCACGACATCGATCGCACACCACTCCCGCTCCTGGCAGAGCTCGACGCCCTCTATTCCCGCTACGGGTCGTTCGCCGCCCACGAAGCGCTCGCGCGCTACGAGGAGATGCTCGAGGAGCACGGTGCCCGCATGGACGCGAGGGTCGTGACGCGCATCCTCGCCACCCGCGGCCGCCCGGCGACCGACTACCTCCGCCTCACGTGGGCACGCGATCGCCTTCGGCACGCCGTCTGGGAGCGCTCGCTCGCTTACGACGCCTTCGTGCTCCCGAGCGTGGCGGTGCCGCCGCCACGACTCGACGACCTGATCGCCGATGATGACGCGTTCCTGGCTGCGAACGCGCGCGTGCTCCGCCACACCACCCTCGGCAACCTCCTCGGTGGGCCGGTCGTGACCGTGCCCGCGGGCTTCGACCCCGACGGCCTCCCGGTGGGGCTGTCGTTCGCGGCGGCGCCGTACGACGACACCCTGGCTCTGTCGCTGGCTCGCGGTGCGGAGCGGCTGCTCGGCGCGCACGTGAGCGACCCGCACGCGAGCGACCCGCACGAGGGCTGAGGCCCCGCCGACCTCAGCCTTCGGCGATCAACAGGAAGAGTGCCTCGGCCATGAGCGCGGGCTTCGCCTCCCCCTCGATCTCGATCGTGCTGCGGGTTCGGAGCAGGGAGCGGCCTCCGCGGCGGTCGGCGAGCTCGGCGAGGTCGATGTGGGTCCGCACGCGGGCACCGCATCGCACCGGAGAGACGAAGCGGACCTTCTCGAGGCCGTAGTTGACGATGGTGGCGCCGGTCTCGGGGAACGCCGCGAGCTCGAAATGTGCGGGTGCTATGAGCGACAGCGTCAGGTACCCGTGCGCGATCGTGGTGCCGAACGGGCCCGCCGCGGCGCGCTCGCGGTCGACGTGGATCCACTGGCGGTCGCCCGTCGTCGCGGCGAAGGCGTCGATGCGGTCCTGTTCGATCGTGAGCCACTCGGTCGGTCCGAGCGTGGTGCCGATGGCGTGCGCGAGATCGTCGAACGTCATGCCTGCCTCCAGAGCGTGACCGCAGCCCCGCCCTTCACCCAGTGCGCTCGGGTCGTATCGTGCGCTCGGCTTCGACGGTCCCGTCGTGCGCTCCCGGGACGCCCGGGAGCCACTCCGGACGGCTCATGATGGTGATGGCCGCGACCAGGCTGGCAGTGTACTTGACGATCACGTCGGTCACGATCACCTGGACCATCCACGAGGTGGTGGCGAACGCTTCCCCGGCGAAGGCGAGGGTGGTGAAGATGATCGTGTCGAGCGGCGCCGCGACGGCGTTCGAACTCGCCACGCGCGTGAACCAACGACGGTGGAGAAGGGCGTGGTAGACCTCCGTGTTCGCCGCCTCGGCGACGACGATCGCGAGGAAGCTCACGGCCACGTAGCGCAACGGGGTCCCGATGGCGAGCGCGGCGATCACGTTCGCGACGGCCGCCGCCGCGATCATCCGGTAGACGACGTCGCGGCCGAAGCGGTGGACGCGGTCGCGCTGGGTGAAGGTGATGCCGAAGAAGAGCGTGCCGACGTTGACGAGGAAGAATCCGCCGAGTGGCAGGAACGAATCGAGCGTGAAGTTCGCCAGCACCGTGCACACGATGAAGACGTTGATGGCGCCGTACATCTCCGTACGGAGGCCACGGAGCGCGAGCAGCGTGAACGCGCCAGTCGTGCTCACCGCCGCGCTCAGGAGCCCGATCGCGACGTCGAACCCGAAGGGCGCGAGCAGCAGGGCGACCCCGATCGCGGCGCCAGCACCGACGAGCACGGTGATCACGCGCGGTGCGCCGGCGAGTCGCCTGAGCATGAACGCGAGTGGCGTCGCGAATAGCAGACCGAGGAAGATCGCGACGGGCAAGGGGAGCGCCTCCGGCGGGCGCTGACCGAACTGGGACAGGGTGAACAAGAGCGCGGCGGCCGCGGGCGCGAGCGCAAGCGTGAGCACGGCGAGCACGATCGGAATGCCTCGAATGGAGCGCACGTGATCCTCCGGGGGTATGGCGGTGCGGCGCGCAGGAGCGCCTCGTCCGCCGCGGTATGTCACCTCCCGCGGGCACGCTTCGGGCGGGAGTCTAGCACGCGGGCGACGAGCACCACACGACGGGCGGTCGGTACGAGGGCGTCGCGCGCACGGGTAGAGTGGCCGCATCGAGAGAGGACGGTGGTCGCGCTGAAGATCGCACTCTTCGCCACGTGCCTCGGCGATCAGCTCTTCCCGGACGCGGTGGTCGCAACCGTGCGTCTCCTCCGGTCGCTCGGCGTGGACGTCGACTTCCCGGAGCGGCAGACCTGCTGCGCGCAGCCGGCGTTCAACGCGGGCCATCACGACGATGCGCGCGCCATCGCGCGCCACCACCTGCGCGTGTTCGAGGGGTACGACCACGTGGTGCTCCCGTCGGGGTCGTGCGGCGCGATGCTGCGCAGCCACTACCCACACTTGTTCGACGCCGATTCGGCCGACGCGAGCGCGGCGCACGACCTCGCGGCGCGCACGTACGAGCTCACGACGTTCGTGACGGACGTGTTGGGCGTCGAGGACGTCGGCGCCGATCTGCGCGGTGTCGTCGTGACGTACCACGACTCGTGCCACGCTCTGCGCTTCATGGGTGTGGCGGAAGCGCCCCGCCGCCTCCTCCGCGCGGCCGGGGCCGAGCTGGTCGAAGCGGAAGGCCACGATGTCTGCTGCGGCTTCGGCGGGCTCTTCGCCGTGAAGATGCCCGAGATCTCGGCGGCGATGGCGCGCTCGAAGCACGCTGGTATCGCGGCCACCGCGGCGAGGGTCCTCACCTCGACGGACGCCGGCTGCCTCATGCAGCTCGCTGGGACGCTCCGCCGCGCCGGTGACCCCATTCGGGTGACGCACGTAGCGGAGCTCCTGTGGGAGGGCGTCATGCGCGCCTCGCGTCCGGCGGTGGTCTGAGTGGAGATCGCCACCGAAAGGTTCCAGGAGCTCGCCCGCGCAGCCCTGCAGGACCCGCAGCTGCGCATCGCCATGGAGCGCGGGGGGTCGGCGCTCGTGACGAATCGACGTGCCGCCATGGCTGCGCTCCCGACCTACGAGGCGCTGCGGACGTACGCCGGCGCCGTCAAGGCGCACACGCTCGACCACCTCGACCACTACCTCGGTCGGCTCACCGACGCGGTCGAGGCCCTGGGCGGCTCCGTCCACTTCGCCGGCGACGCCCACGAGGCGAACGCGATCGTGCAGGAGATCGCCCGCGCGGAGGGTGTGCGCACCGTCGTGAAGTCGAAGTCGATGCTCTCCGAGGAGATCGGCTTGAACGACGCCCTCGCGCGCGTGGGCGTCGAAGCGGTCGAGACAGACCTCGGCGAGTACATCCTGCAGCTCGGCGACGATGTCCCCAGCCACCTGATAGCGCCGGCGCTCCACTGGACCCGCGAGCGCGTCGCCGCCCTCTTCGCCGAACATCTCGGTACCGCCGCCGATGCCGATCCGGCCGCGCTCACCCAGGCCGCGCGCGCCGAGCTTCGGCGGACCTTCCTCCGCGCCGACATGGGCATCACCGGTGTGAACTTCGCCGTCGCCGAGACGGGGACGATCGTGCTGGTCGAGAACGAGGGCAACATTCGGCTCTCGACGGGGGCGCCGCGCGTCCACCTCGCGATGATGGGCATCGAGAAGGTGATCCCGCGCCTCGCCGACCTGCCCACCTTCTTGACGCTGCTCGCCCGCAGCGCGACCGGTCAAAGCGCCTCGTCGTACGTCTCGCTGATCACGGGACCGCGTCGCGCGGGGGAGCGTGACGGGCCCGAGCGGTTCCACCTGGTGATCGTCGACGCCGGGAGGAGCGCCGTGCTCGCCGATCCGAAGCTGCGCGACGCCCTCCGCTGCATCCGCTGTGGCGCCTGCCTCAACCACTGCCCCGTCTACCGAGAGGTCGGCGGGCACGCATACGGGTGGGTCTACGGCGGCCCGATCGGCGCGATCCTCGACCCGGGGCTGCTCGGGCTCGAGCGCACGCGCGACCTGCCGCAGGCCTCGAGCCTCTGCGGCGCCTGCGGCGACGTCTGCCCGGTGCGGATCCCGATCCCCGACCTGCTCGTCGAGCACCGGCGACGGGGCGTCGAGGGCGGTCTCGTCCCCGCCAGCGAGCGGGCCGCCATGGGGGCCTTCACGTTCGTAGCGACGAGGCCGAGCCTATGGGAGGCGTCGACGGTCGCGGGCCGAGCGATCTCGCAGCTCCTACGCGACGACGGTTCGTTGCGCGGTGGCTGGCTGCCGCTCCTGCGCGACTGGTTGCGTGAACGCGACTTCCCCGCACCGGCGCAGCGCGCGTTCCGCGACAGGTGGCGTGACGGCGTCGACGACGAGCCGACGGCCACGCCGATCGCTGCCGGCGAGGTCGGCTCCTCCTCGTGACACGGGACGACTTCCTGGCGCGCATCGCAGGGGCGCTCGGCCGCTCGGGCAGCGACGTCGTCGCCCCCCCTCCCGAGCCTCCCTCCGCCGCGGTCGTCAGTCCCTCGACCGCCGAGCTCGACGACGAGGGGTCGCTCGTGCTCCGGTTCGTGGAGCGCGCGTCGGCGGTCGGTGCGATCGTGCGGCGCGTCCGGGGGGAGTCGGAGGCGCTGGCGTGCGCGGCCGCCGTGGTGCGCGAGTACGGCCTCAGCGCCTGCGCGGCCGACGACGATCGTGCTCGTTCGATCCTCGAGCTGTCGCAGGTGGCCGCCGCTCCGCCCGCCGAGGCCGACGTCGGCGTGAGCACCGCGTGGCGCGCCGTGGCCGAGACGGGAACGGTGGTGGTGCGCGCCGAGGAGGGGAGGCTCGTGGGAGTGCTGCCGAGCGTGCACGTGGTGGTGTTGCGGGAGCGCGACGTCCGGCGCGGCCTCGTCGAGCTCTATCGCGACCTCGCGACCCCCGCACTGGACGCGCTTCCGTCGAGCCTCGTGCAGATCACGGGACCGAGCCGCACGGCCGACATCGAGATGACGCTCACGACGGGCGTGCACGGTCCGGGCACCGTGGTCGTGGTGCTCGTGGCCACCGCCGGCCCCCGTAACGAACGCAGCCCGGAGTGAGCCTCCGGGCTGCCGCGTGGTCGGGGCGAGAGGATTCGAACCTCCGACCCCATCGTCCCGAACGATGTGCGCTACCAGGCTGCGCTACGCCCCGACGCGAAGAGTGACTATAGCGCGATGCAGTGCGCGGCGGCAAGCGACACGCCGCACTCCCCCCGCCGCAGCGCCGGGCGTCGTCGGACCGTGCGCTGCGTGCGCCTCACGCCGCATCGATCTCGCCGAGCACCTGCTCGACCGCGTGGCGCGCCGCATCGCTCGGGAAGCCGCGCCGCGCGAGCAGCGCGAAGGCGCGAGCACGCGCCGCCGCCGCGCGCTCGGCGTTGTCGAGCGCGGCGTCGCGGAACCTCCACGCCTGCTTGCGAATGAGCTCGGCAGCGGCGCGCCCCTGTGCCTCGTCGGTCGCGTCGGCGAGCGCATCGTCGACGACGTCCTCCGCGACGCCCTTGCGCCGGAGCTCGCGTGCGAGGCCGAGGCGACCCCGGCCCGCCGTGCGTGAGCGGACGTACGCTCGGGCGAAGGCGCGGTCGTTCAGCAAGTCGAGTTCCTGCAATCGCGCCACCACCCGATCGGCGTCCGCCTCGGGGAGGGAACGGCGTTCGAGTCGCACGCGCATCTCGGCAGCCGTGCACGAGCGGCGCCCGAGGAGGAGCAGCGCGTAGTCCCAGGCGCGTTCGGGATCGAGCGGGGTAGGGGCGCGCATGGCGCGGATCAGGGGGCGGCTCAACGAAGCACCTCCACCGGTCGGAGCGCAGCGGCTCGGCGCGCCGGCAGCAGTGACGCGAGCACGCTCGTCACGAGCGACACCCCGCACACCCAGATGACGTCGAACGCCTGCACCTCGACGGGGAGCGACGTGATGAAGTAGAGGTCGCCGGGGAGCGGGAACGGCTGGAGCCGGAAGTACGTCGCCACGCCCAGACCGGCGAGGGCGCCGAGCGCGGTCCCGGTCGCGCCGAGCGCGAAGCCTTCGAGCGTGAAGACCGCCAGCACCTGTCGGGCGCTTGCGCCCAGTGCGCGCAGGATCGCGATCTCCTGTGTCTTCTCCGCCACCGTGAGCACCAGCACGTTGGCGATTCCCATTGCCGCGACCAGCACGATCAGGAAGACGACCACCGAGATCACCGCCTTCTGGAGATCGAGCTGCGCGATGAGGCCGGCGAACATCCGCTCCCACGAGAACGGGAGCAAGCCGACGAGGAGCCCGAGGCGCTCCCCGACCGCGCTCGCCTCTTCGGGCCGGTGCACGCGTACGTGGTAGCCGGTGATGCGGTCGCCGGCGTCGAGGTAGCCCTGGAGCACCCCGATCGAGGTGTAGGCGGTGACGCTATCGATGAGTTCGTTGCCGACTCGGAAGGTGCCGGCCACGTCGAGCGTGAGCGTGCGGCCGCCGATCTCGCGGAGCACGACGGTGTCGCCCGTCCAGACCCCGAGCTGAGCTGCGAGCGAGGCACCGAGCACGATCCCGCCCTCCTGTTCGAGGGCGTCGCGCGCCAGCGTGATCTGCGGGAGGTCGAGCACGGACGGGTGGCGATCGAGGTCGACGCCGACGATCTGAGCGTAGCCTTGCCGGGCGCTGACCCCCAGCGAGGCGCTCGCCCGCCGGGCGATGAGCGCCTGCCCCGAGAGGAACGGTGCCACGGCCTCGACCCCATCGAGCGCTGCGATCCGCGCGATGGTGGCGTCGTCGCGCGGCAGCGTCTCGCCCGCCACGAAACTCTGCAGCGTCACGTGTGGCGTCGCGCGCAACGTGGAGCGGACGAGCTCGTCGACGAAGCCGTTGGTGAGGGAGAGTGCGACGATCAAGACCATCACGCCCACGGCGACGCCGGCGACCGTGATGGCACTCTGCAACGCGCGGCTACGGACGTGCCGAAGCGCCAGGAAGACGACGAAGGACCGCACGCAGCAGTCTACCGCGCCCCCGCTCGGCGCCCGGAAGGACCCCATACGGTGCCGAGGTGCGGGAGAGGGATGCCTAGCGTGCGGCGAGCCAGCTCGGGTCGACCCGGAAGCCCTCGACGACCTCGTCGTCTTGCACGGACCCGTCGCGGCCGATGCGTACGACCTCGACCTGCATCGATCGCACCCCCCAGTTCACCGCACTCGCGTAGTCCTGGAACCAGACGTCGATCTGATTGCGCTTGCGCGGGTGCATGGTGTCTTCGACGATGAAGACGTCCGTTCCGTCGAGCAGCGATTGGAACGCGCCCGCACCGCGGCCGTTGTGGAGGTTGCCGAGATCGCGAAGCCGCACGAGCGAGCCGTAGGGAAGTTTTTCATCGAGGAGATCCCGGCTGACCGCTAGGATGCCCCATCGAGTCTGCGCCCCGGTGGCGGTGATGAACGGCTGCGAGTTCGTCTGGCTCTCGAGGGAGTTGTACGCGGTCGCTCGAACCGTGAGCGCGGCGCTCGGGCTCGGTCCGAGACTCGGACCCAGCACGGAACGGTTCGGGCCGAGTACGGGACGCACGTGACCCTCGACGGACCTCGGCACGTCGAGCAGTTCGACGGCGGGCACGAACGTGAGGTCGACGGCAGTCTCGCGCGGAGCGCCGAACGCAGTGATCAGCGCAAGGACGACCAGCCCTGGAGCCAGCGCCATCGCACTGAGGTGGAGCGCCATGGCGCACCTCCTAGCCGCGCAACCATAGCAGACCGATCATGAGAGCAGGGTGCGTCGTGCACCCGTCACGACACAAGCACACTTCTACGACGTGTAGCACGCGCTCGACGCCCTTCACGTCGGCGCGTGCATGCTATCGTCTCGCCCGTGGACACTCCGTCGACTCCCCCCGCGGGCGCGCTCCGTGCGCGCGGGTTCGCGTTCGAGGAGATCGCTCGCGACGGCGCGGCGAGACGCGGTCGTCTGGAGACGCCGCACGGCACCATCGAGACGCCCGCCTTCGTCGGTGTCGGTACGCAGGCCACGGTCAAGGGAATCGATCCCGACGCCGTGGCGCGCACGGGAACGCAGGTGCTCTTCGCGAATACGTACCACCTCTACCTGCGGCCGGGAGCCGATCTCGTCGAGGCGCACGGTGGACTCCATCGCTTCATGGGCTGGTCGGGTCCCCTCTTCACCGACTCCGGGGGGTTCCAGGTCTTCTCGCTCGGCGCCTCCATCGACCACCGCGTCGGCAAGGTCGCCAACATCTTCCCGGAGGAGGGGAGCGAGAGCGCCGTCGGGGGAGGGCCGCCCGGAAGCGTCTCACTCCGACGGCTCCGCAATCGGACTTCGATGGTTCGTGTCGACGAGCACGGCGTTCGCTTCACCTCGCACATCGACGGGAGCCGGCACGTGTTCACGCCGGAGAGCAGCATCGCCGTGCAGCGCGCGCTCGGCGCCGACGTGGTGCTGGCGTTCGACGAGTGCACCAGCCCGCTGCACGACGAGGACTACACGCGTGAGAGCGCGGAGCGTACCCACCGCTGGGCGGCACGCTGCCTCGCCGCGTTCGAAGCCGGGGGGCCGCGCCACGCGCACGACCAGGCGCTCTTCGGCGTCGTGCAGGGGGGCGCATTCGAGGAGCCGCGCCGGCGAAGCGCGGACGTGATCGCCGCTCTGCCGTTCTCCGGTGTCGCCATCGGTGGCAATCTCGGCCGCAGCCACGCCGACATGTACCGGGTGCTCGACTGGACCGTTCCCGCCCTCCCCGAGTCGCTGCCGCGGCACCTGCTCGGGATCGGCGACGTCCCCTCGATCCTCGCCGCAGTCGCACGCGGGGTGGATACCTTCGACTGCGTCACCCCGACGCGCAATGCACGCAATGGCATGGCGTTGGTGCGACTCGACGACGACGGCGTGCTCCAGCCGCGGGGGCGGATCAACCTGCAGAATGCGAGCCACGCACGCGCTGAACGCCCCATCGAGGCGACGTGCGATTGCGCGACCTGCGCCCGTTTCTCCCGTGCCTACCTCCGACACCTGTTCAAGGCGAACGAGTCGCTGGGGCCGCAACTCGTCACCATCCACAATCTGCGATTCATGGCGAGGCTGATGCGCGAGATCCGCGACGCGATCGAGGCCGGCCTCTTCGACGCCGTCGTCCGACGGTGGCTCGGTGACGGCGTCAGAGCGAGAGTTCGATGAGCTCGATGATCGTCCCGTCTTGCGTGACGAAGCGGACGATGCCGACGCCGGGGACGAAGAAGATGTCGATCGTGGTCGCGGCGCCGCTGCTGGTGAGCGTCCGTTGACGGATCTGGAGCGCGTTGAAGCGTCCCGCCGGCGTCTGTACGCCGCGTAGTCCGAGCACCTCGGCGGCGAGCGTGATACTGATGTCGCCGAGTTGCGTCGTCGACTGCCAGGAGTCGCCCACGGCCAGCGCCTCGGCGGCATAGACGATGAGTGGCGGGTCGAAGCGCACGAGTTGCCCGCCCGACGCCGTGCCGAGCGTACGGACGCCGTCCGCGTCGTAGACGAGGTAGTCCTCCGAGACCGGCAGGCCGTTCAGGTAGTGCGTCAGGACCATGACGGTCGTGCCGCCGAAGTCGCGTGGCCCCGACATCACCTGTGTCTCGCCCGACGAATAGGTCCAGCTGAACCCGTCGCCGCTCGGGTAGTAGTCGCGGGCTTGCGCGAGCGTCGCGACACTGGTGAGTAGCAGCAGCGCGAGGGCCAGCAGGGGTGAGCGTATGGAGGCACTCACCGGCGCGCTCCGTTGGCGCTGGCGAGCTCCGTCGCGCGCTCGCTCGCCGCCTCGATCGCGTCGATGAGCGCGAATCGCAGCCGGTGCCGCTCGAGCGCGCGGAGGCCGGCGATTGCGGTCCCGCCGGCCGACGCCACCTCGTCCTTCAGGTCTGCCGGTGCCTGCTCTTCGAGCAAGCGTGCGGTGGCGAGCAGCACCTGCCGCGCCAGATCTCGCGCCACGTCGCGGCCGAATCCGACGCGGACGCCGCCGTCCGCGAGCGATTCCGCGACCACGGCCGCGAACGCCGGACCCGAGCCAGACAGGCCGGTGAAGGCATCGAAGAGTCGCTCCGGGAGGTCGTAGACCGTGCCGACGGCTGCGAAGAGCGAACGCGCGAAGGCGCGATCGTCGTCCGTCGCCTCGGGGTTCCAGGTCAACGCCGTGGCGCTCGCGCCGACACGTGCCCCGAGGTTCGGCATCGCCCGCACCACGCGTCCGCTGCCGAGGCGCGCACTCATGGTCTCGACGGTGACGCCGGCCATGAGCGAGATGTAGGAGCCGTCACGCTGCGCGATGAGCGGTGCGACTCGTTCGAAGGACTGCGGCTTGACCGCGATCAGTACCCGCTCGGCGGCGTGGACGCCGGCATCGTCGAGCGCGGCGACGCCGAAGCGTCGGGCCGAGGACTCGCGTCGCTCCGCTTCGGGGTGGTAGACACCGAGATCACCGCTCTCCAAGACACCGGCGCGCAGCGCCCCTGCGAGCACGGCGCCGCCCATGCGGCCGGCGCCGACCACGGCGAGCTTCATCGCGCGGACCGTCGGCTGGCGCGCTTCGCTTCGAGGAACGCTCCGAGTCGCATCGCGCCATGCTACCCCCTCGCCACCTCGTGCAGCCGACCCTCACGGATGCTCGACGAGTTCGACGAGCGTGCCGAGCGTCGAGGACGGGTGCACGAATGCGACGCGCGTGCCCGCTCGCCCCGGGCGCGGCGTCGCGTCGACGAGCCGGACGCCGGCCTCGACGAGTCGAGCGATCTCGAACTCGACGTCGTCGACCCGGAGCGCGACATGGTGGAGACCGGGGCCGCGACGCTCGAGGAACCTGATGATCGGCGAGGACGGTGACGCGGGAGCCACGAGCTCCAGCAGCGATGCACCGGCACGGAGCGTGCGCACGCGGACGCCCTGGTCGGGCACCTCTTCGTCGGCGCCGAGGGGCGTGAACCCGAGCGTGAGCCACACGCCGGCGTCGTCGAGATCGCGCACGGCGATCGCCACGTGATCGAGTTCGTACCCGACGAATGCCGGGGGGAGAGGGGGCCGCGGCACGGCGACACGATACCGTCCGCTGCGCTCGCCACGAGCGCCGCGGCGCCCACGGGCCCCTCAGGCGCTCCGTTCGCCGGCGCGATCGGCGAGCATCCCGCGCGACACGACGTCGCGACCGCCCCCGCCGGAGGCGAGCACGTAGAGCTTCGTCAGCGCCGCTTCCGCCGTCATGTCGCCGCCCGAGACGACGCCGGCCTCCTCGAGCGTCTTGCCGGCGGCGTAGGCGTCCATGCGGACCTCGCCGCGGAGGCATTGGGTCACGTTGACGATCGTGACGCCGCGTTCGGTCGCTTCGGTGAGCGCGGCCAGCACGTCGCGATCCGTGGGCGCATTCCCGCTGCCGTAGGTCTCGAGCACCATGCCGCGGACCGGATCGCCGAGCACCTGGCGGAGGATCCGGCCCGTGATGCCTGGAAAGAGCCGAAGCGCCACCACGCTCACGTCCTGCAGGCGGAGGCTGCGCACGGGCCCCGGCTCGGGTACCCGTAGGAGCTCCCGGCGCCAGGCGACGTCCACGCCGACGTCGGCGAGGGGTGGCAGGTTGGGTGACGCGAAGGCGTCGAAGCCACCGGCGGAAATCTTCGTCGATCGGTTGCCGCGCAGGACCGCGCCGCCGAGGTAGACCACCACCTCGGCGAGGAAGGGCGTGGTGGCGAGCAGGAGCGAGGTGATGAGGTTCTCGCGGGCGTCGGAGCGGACTTCGGCGAGCGGGATCTGCGAACCCGTCAGCACCACCGGCCGATCGAGGCCCTCGAGCATGAAGGAGAGTGCCGACGCGGTGTAGGCCATCGTGTCGGTGCCGTGCAGTACCACCACGCCGTCGACCTCGCCCGAGCGCGCCACGATCACGTCGGCGATGCGCTGCCAGTCGTGCGGACGCATGTTCGAAGAGTCGAGGAGCGGTTCCTCCTCGAGCAGCTCGATCGACGGGAGGGTCGGATCGTCGAGTTCGACGAGGTGCTCGAGTCCGACGGCGAGCGCCCCCGGCACGGGTGCGTACGTGCCGTCCGGGCCTCGGCGCATGCCGAGCGTCCCTCCGGTATGGACGAGGAGTACGCGCCCACGCGATGCCATGTGCGGCAGGCTATCAGGGTCACGCTCGCCGAGGTGGCAGGCGACGAGGTGGCAGGCGCCGAGGTGGCAGGCGCCGAGGTCGTTGGCGCCGGGTCGCTCGCGTCCGGACCGTACCGGGGGCCGTCGGCAGCCCGTGGTACTTTCCTCGCGTGGAAGCGCGCGAGTGGGTACCCGTCCGGATCGACACCTGGCTCGTCGGGGTCGTGGTGGTGCTGATGGGGCTCCTCGTGGCTGGGGTGGTGCCGTTGCTGCTCGATCCCACCGTCGCGGGGCGCACCAAAGTGCTCGTCGGCGCGCTCGCGCTCGGAACCGTGGCGCTCACCGTCGGCGTCACGGTGCCCTTGCGCTACGCGCTCGACCCCGACGGCATCTTCATACGGGCGGGGTTCATGCGGACGTTCCTCGCCTACCGCGACGTCGTACTCGCCGAGAAGGTCGTGAGCCCGCTCTCGAGCGCCGCCTGGTCGATGGTCAAGGTGCGTCTCGTGCTCGCGCAAGGAGGGCTCGTCGAGATCGCGCCGCGCGATCGCGACGGCTTTCTCGAGGCGCTCGGTCGCCGCGCGCCGCACCTCGAGCCCACGGAGCGAGGATTGACGGACCCGTCGCGTCGAAAGCGCGTGGTGTAGCGCCCGACTACCGAATCCCCGGCGGCACCTGCGCCTGCGGCGCCTCGGGCAGATTCTTCGGCATCGGTACGCCGTCGAGGCGCTTGATCATGCCGTTCTCGTTGCAGCCGACGAAGAACGGGCAGCGCAGGCACTCCGACCAGACGCGCGGGTGGAGGTCCTTCGACTTGTCGATGAGCGTGAACCCACACTTCTCGAAGAACCCGACGGAGTAGGTCCAGGCGAAGAGGACGGGTATGCCGATGCGGCGCGCCTCGACCTCGCAGGCGCTCACGATCGCCTTCCCGACCCCCTGGGCCTGCACGCCGGGCGCCACCGCGAGGCCGCGCACCTCGGCGATGTCGCCCCAGAGGATGTGCAGCGCACCGTTGCCCGCGAAGGTGGGACCATCGTCGCCGTCGACCTCCGCCACGAAGAAGTCGCGTAGGTTCTCGAAGATGTTCTGCATGGGGCGCACCAGCATCTTCCCCTGTCCGGCCCAATGGCCGATGTTCTCGAAGATGGCTGGGACGTCTTCGGAGCGCGCGGCGCGCACGCTGACGATGCCATGGGGCGCCGCGACCCTCGCCTCGACGCCCTCCGCGCGCTCCGTCATCACGCTCACGACCCCTCGGCCGCGAGCATCGTCCTCGCGCGCTCGATCTGCTCGCGAACGCGTGGCAGCGACGTGCCTCCGTAACTCGTGCGCGCGTCGACCACGGCGTCGAGATCGAGCACCGCGTAGGCCCGCTCGTCGAGCGCCGGGGCCACCTCGCGCATGACGTCGAGCGGCAGGTCCTGGAGGTCGACGCCGCGATCGAGGGCGATCGCCACCAGCCGTCCGACCGCCTCGTGCGCCTGGCGGAACGGGAGGCCGCCGCGGGCGAGGTGATCGGCGAGGTCGGTCGCGTTGGAGAAGGCGCGACCGGCGGCGTGGCGCATGCGCGCTTCGCGCAAGACCATGCGTGGCAGCATGTCGGCGCAGAGACGCAGGCACGTCGCGAGCGTGTGCGCCGCGTCGAACGCCCCCTCCTTGTCCTCCTGCATGTCCTTGTTGTACGTGAGCGGTAGGCCCTTCATCACCGTGAGCAGGCCCATGAGCGCCCCGAAGACGCGGCCCGTCTTGCCGCGGATGAGCTCGGCCACGTCGGGGTTCTTCTTCTGCGGCATGATCGACGACCCGGTGGTGTGGGAGTCCGGCAGCTCGACGAAGCCGAACTCCTGCGACGACCACAGGATCAGCTCCTCCGAGAGCCGCGACAGGTGCATCATGGCGATGCTCGACGCAGACAGGAACTCGATCGCGAAATCGCGGTCCGAGACGGCGTCGAGCGAGTTCGCCGCTGGTTCGCGGAACCCGAGCAGGTCGCTGGTCCGGTGTCGATCGATGGGAAACCCCGTGCCGGCGAGCGCGCCGGCGCCGAGCGGCGACACGTCGAGGCGCGCCAGCGAGTCCTCGAAGCGCCCCTGGTCGCGCGTGAGCATCTCGTAGTAGGCGAGCATGTGGTGCGAGAAACGCACCGGCTGCGCCACCTGGAGGTGCGTGTAACCGGGGAAGATCACGCTCTGGTGGCGGTCGGCGAGGTCGACGAAGACGCCGCGCAGCTCGCGCAGCAACTCCACGATGCGGAGCGTTCTGGCGCGCAGCGCGAGTCGGAAGTCCGTAGCGACCTGGTCGTTGCGGCTGCGGGCCGTGTGGAGCTTGCCGCCGATCGGACCGACCGCTTCTGTGAGTCGCTTCTCGAGGTTCATGTGGACGTCCTCGAGCTCGACGGACCAGTCGACATCGTCCGCCGCCACGCGCTCGCGCAGCGCCCGCAGGCCCGCGACGAGCGCATCGGCCTCCTCGCTCGACACGATGCCGGTCTCACCGAGCATCGTGGCGTGAGCGATCGAGCCGTCGACGTCTTCGAGGGCCATCTCACGGTCGACGTCGATCGATGCGTTGAAGCGTTGTACGAGCTCGTCGGTCGCCTGGGCGAACCGCCCACCCCACATGGCGGCCCCCGGCGTGCGTGAACGCTCGTCTCGAGTCACGACGCGCGACCACCGTCGAGCGTGGCGACCGCCTTCGTCTGCCACACCCCACCGACCTTCTTCCGGAGCGTCAGGCCCTCGGCGACCGCGTCGTCTTGGACCACGTACCCCATGCGGGCGTAGTACGGGAGCTGATCGTCGTCGTCGGCCCCACCCGGGAGTCGGAGCCAGAGGTACGGAACGTTCGCCTTGATCGCGAGCGCCTCCACCTTCGTCATCAACCACCGCCCGTACCCCTGTCCCCGCTCCGAGGGGTCGGTGGCCACGCGTTCGACCTGCCAGCCCCCGTCGGCCTCGCGCCACGGCAGCGCCGCGAGCAGGTCGCCGGCGCGGTCCTGGAGGAGCAAGGCACCACCGCGCTCGAGCCAGGTGCCCACCGACGCCGCCGACGCCGCCTCGTCCGGGTAGGCGCGGCGCCAGAGTTCGGCGATGCGCTCGGCGTCCGCGAGGCTCGCGGGGCGGAGGCGCGCGGCTTCGTACGCTTGCCCCGGCCGGCCGAGCAGCGCGGCAGTATCGGGCTGGTCGGTCACGAGGTGCGCTCGCCGCTCGCAGCGAGTTGCGCCGCCAGCCGGAGTCTGAGCGCGTGCAGCTTGATGAAGCCCTCGGCATCGCCCTGGTGATAGACGTCGTCGGCTTCGAACGTCACGACGTCCTGGCGGTAGAGGCTGTTGGGGCTCTTGCGACCGAGCACCGTGACGCTCCCCTTGTAGAGCTTGACGCGGGCGACGCCGGTGACGGGGCGCTGGATGTCGTCGAAGAGGCGCTGCAGCGCCTCGCGCTCCGGCGCGAACCAGAAGCCGTTGTAGACGGCCTGGGCGTAGCGCGGCACGAGATCGTCTCGGAGCTGCAGTACCTGCCGGTCGAGCGTGAGGCTCTCGACCGCCTTGTGCGCGTGGAAGAACAGCGTGCCGCCGGGCGTCTCGTAGCAGCCGCGCGACTTCATGCCCACGAACCGGTTCTCGACGATGTCGACGCGACCGACGCCGTGCTCGCCGGCGATCTCGTTCGCGCGGCGCAGCAGGGCGACGCTGTCGAGCCGCTCGCCGTCGATCGCCACGGGCGTACCCGATTCGAAGGCGATCTCCACCACGCGCGGCGCGTCGGGAGCGTCCTCCGGATCGACGGTCAGCTTCCACATGCCCTTCGGCGCTTCGGCCCAGGGATCCTCGAGGATGCCCCCCTCGTAGGAGATGTGGTAGAGGTTCGCGTCGGTGGAGTAGGGCTTCTCCTTCGTGACGCTGATGGAGATGTCGTGCGCGCGCGCGTAGGCGATGCAGTCTTCGCGCCCCTTGAGATCCCACTCGCGCCACGGCGCGATCACCCGGACGTCGGGCTTGAGTGCGTACGAACTCAACTCGAAGCGGACCTGGTCGTTGCCCTTGCCGGTGGCGCCGTGACAGATCGCGTCGGCGCCTTCTTCGGCGACGACGTCCATCATGCCCTTGGCGATGCACGGCCGCGCCAGCGAGGTGCCGAGCAGGTAGTAGCCCTCGTAGATCGCGCCGCCGCGCAGCGCCGGCCAGACGAAGTCGCGGACGAACTCGAGGCGCTGGTCGCGGACCACCGCCTTGGCGGCACCGACCTTGAGCGCCTTGGCGCGTGCCGCCTCGAGATCCTCGGCCTGCCCGATGTCCGAGCAGAAGCAGACGATCTCGCAGCCGTACTTCTCGGCGACCCAGCGCACCGCCACCGAGGTGTCGAGGCCGCCGGAGTACGCCATCACGACCTTGCGAACGCTGGGAGTCTTCGACATCGCCGGCATCTTACATCGCTGCGCGACGCTTGCTGGCGGCGGAAGATCGTTCAGCGGTCCAGCAAGCTTCGCGCTAGCGAACTTCCAGGATCCCGCGGAGGAGCAGGATCGACAGGTGGCGGAACGCCTCGGGGCGCTGCATGCCGGAGACGTCGAGGATCTCCTCGAAGCTCAGCGTGCCGTCGATCCGCGACAGCAGGAAGGCGGCTCGGATGTCGAGCTTCTCGCCGGCGAGCTCGTGCATCGGCATCGCCAGCGCGGGCCGGTTGCCGAGGTCACCGAGGAACTTCTGGTAGACGTCGAGGACCGCCGGCTGGTGTCGGTGGATCAGCTTCTGCGCGACCGCGCTCTCGGGATCCTCGCGCAGCGCCAGGTCGAGGGCGACGATCGCGGTGGCGTGATCGTCGAGCGTCGAGGCGGCGACCGCGCGGTCGATCAGGTCGGTGACGCGGCGCCGGGTGCGATCGGCGCGCGGCTCGCCGGTCGGCGCCGCGGTCTCGATC
>JACCWH010000130.1 GCA_013697735.1 Trueperaceae bacterium
CCCGCGCTCCGCGTCGCACCGCGCGTCCACGCCCTCGTGGCCGAGGCGACGGCCGCGGGGGCCACCGCGATCATCGTCGACGTCCGAGACAATCCCGGAGGCGCCCTCACCGACTGCGGTCCCATCGCCGTCGTGGTGAACGGCGCGAGCGCGTCGTGCGCCGAGTTCCTCGCGCTCGATCTGCAGGGACGCGGCCTCGTAATCGGCGAGCAGACGGCCGGCGTCGCCGACAGCACCACGGCCTTCTTCGCGCTCCCCAACGGCGCCGGGCTACAGGTGACGACCGCCATGGTCCAGAACGCCGACGGCTCGACCTACGCCTCGTCGGTCATGCCCGACGTCCCAGTGGACGACGACCTGATGGTGCTGGCCAACGGTATTGACGCACCCCTCCAGGCGGCGCTCGAAGCGGTACGGGAGGCGCTCGAGGCGGCCTCAGGAGGTCTCTGAGCCGAGAGGAGGTGGCGCCCGTCGTGTTTCTCGAAGCCTCGACTGTGCGCTTCAGCCTTCGGTGGACGACGGGACGGCTTGCCCATCGACTGTTTCACCGAGGGCGAGCTCGAGTGCGGTCACGGCGCGCTCGAGCTGCGCTTCGGTGTGCGCGCTCGAGAGCCAGCCGTGGGGTCCGAGCAGGTCGACGCCGTGGTAGAGCAGCCTGGCGCGTAGACGCGTGGCGGCGGCGGCGGCGCCCGCTAGGCGCGCATCCGCCGTCGGGGTGGGGTCACCGAGGTGGAGGTGGACGGTCGAATCCTCTCCGTACGCGCACCCGTCGACGCCGGCGCGCCCGAACGCCTCGTTCCAACTGGCCCGCAAGCGCTCGGCCGAACGCGTTGCGGCAGCCTGGGGTGCGCCGCTGGCGAGGACCGGCAACACTGCCCGGCAAGCAGCGAGGCTGAGCGGGTTGGCGTTGAAGGTCCCGGGATGTGCCACCTTGCCGCGCCCGTCGCCGAAGGCGAGCACGCCCATCAGGTCGGCGCGGCCCACCAGGGCGCCGCCCGGCAGGCCCCCGCACAGTGCCTTGGCGAGCGTCGTGAGATCGGGCGTCACCCCGATGGCGGCCTGGACCCCACCGGGTGAGGCGCGGAAGCCAGTGACCACCTCGTCGAACACGAGCACGGTTCCCGTCGCACGCGTCGCTGCGCTCAGGGCGCGGATCCAGGCCGGATCGGCCGGCACCTTGCCGATGGTGCCGCCGCCCGGCTCGAGGATCACGGCGGCGACGTCACGCTCCGCGAGCGCCGCCTCGAGCGCGACCGAGTCGTTCGGCGCGAGCACGCGCACGTGGCCGAAGGTGCTCTCCGGCACCCCTGCGCTGGTGGGCCGATCGAAGGGGGCGCGGTTGCCGAACACCACCGTGTCGTGCCAGCCGTGGAAGTGCCCCTGGAAACGCACGATCGTGTCGCGCCCCGTCGCAGCGCGCGCGACGCGCAGCGCGAGGAGCGTCGCTTCTGTGCCGCTGCCGACGAACCTCACGCGCTCCGCACTCGGCACCATCGCGACGATCGCCTCGGCGCACTCGGCCTCCAGATCGTTGGAGCCACCCAAGTGCGTGCCGCGGCCGGCCTGCTCGCGCACCGCCTCGACGACGGCAGGGTGGCCGTGACCGAGCACGAGCGATCCGTGCCCCATCACGAGGTCGACCGTCTCGTGAGCGTCGAGATCCCACTTGACTCCGCCTGCGGCGCGCACGAAGGTCAGCGGGAACGGCGCCATGTGACGGCTGTCGTGGTTGATAGCGCTCGGGAAGACGGCCGAGGCCCGCTCAAAAGCGGCCGCGCTGGCGGTGAAGCGCTCACGGTAGCGCTGCGTGAGGTCGGCGCCCACGTTCGTGCGGTCGCGACGCTGCTCGGGCTCGGTGGGCACTGTCGAAGCTCCGGTCCGGGTCGGGTGGGCGACGCAGCGGCGCCCTGCACACGCCATGCGCGGATCCTGCGACGCATCGACCGCTCGGTCGTTCAGTATTGCACCCGTCGGCGTGGGGCGTCCGAGCGCCGTCCACTACCAACGCAAGACTCGGGCCTGCCGCCGATGTCGATTTCGTTCTCGAGGCTCTCGGCACTTGACGGCTATCCGCTTCTATGGTTCACTACTATTGTAATGAACCCTTGTGCCTACCCTTCCGCCATCCGTCCGAGTCGACGAGCCGACCATGTTCGACGGCCGTGACCCCATCTATCGGCAGATCGCCGACCAGATCCGGCAGGACGTGGTCGCCGGCACCCTCATGGAGGACGAGCCCGTGATGTCGACCAACCAGTACGCCAGCGCCTTCCGGATCAACCCGGCGACCGCCGCCAAGGCGTTCGCAGAGCTCGTCGCAGAGGGGGTCCTCTACAAGCGCCGTGGTGTGGGCATGTTCATAGCCAGCGGCGCGCGGGAGCGCCTGACGCGGGCTCGGCGAGCGCGCTTCTTTCAAGACGTGCTGGACCCGGTGATCGACGAAGCGCTCCGCTTGAGCATCCCCATCGCCGATCTTCGAGCCCACATCGATATCGCCGCGCTCCGCGAGGACGGCGAGTCGTGACCCCCTTCCGACTGGAGCTCCAGAGCCTCAGCGTGCGCTACGGCGCCACGCGCGCGCTCGACGGGGTCGGCTTCACCGTCGAGCCCGGCACGATCTGCGGTCTGCTCGGCCGCAATGGGTCGGGCAAGACCACGCTGCTCTCGACGGTCGCGGCGTTCCGGCGCCCTACCGCGGGACGCGTGCTGGTCGACGGCGAGACACCCTTCGAGAACGCGCGCGTCATGGCCGGCATCTGCCTGGTGCGAGAAGGGGGTGACGTGCTCGACGACCGCGTCGACGCGGCGCTGCGCTACGCGGCCCGCATCCGCTCGACATGGGACGCCTCGCTCGCCGCCCGGCTCGTCGAGCGCTTCGAACTTCCGCGCCGGGCATCGGTGAAGGCGCTCTCGCGCGGCAAACGCTCGGCGCTGGGCGCCGTGATCGGCCTGGCGTCGAGAGCGCCGCTGACCCTCTTCGACGAGGTCTACCTCGGTATGGACGCTCCATCGCGGTACGCGTTCTACGACGAGCTGCTCGCCGATTACATGGCCCACCCCCGCACGATCGTGCTCTCGAGCCACCTGATCGATGAGGTCGAGCGCCTGTTCGAGCACGTGGTGATCATCGACCACGGTCGCCTACTCGTCGCTGATACGTCGGAGTCACTCGCGAGAAGCGGTGTCACCGTCACCGGCCCAGCCGACGCGGTCGACGCCTTCGTCGCTGGCGCCAACGTCCTGCGTCGGCAGGAACTCGGGCGGACCGCCGCCGTGACGCTGCACGGCCACCTCGACACCGAGGCCGAACGGCGCGCCTCCGAGCTCGGCCTCACGCTCGGCGCGGTCGGGCTGCAGGACTTGTTCGTCCACCTCACCGCGCCAGAGAAGGACGCCGCATGACCTCCTCGCGCTCGACGCACCCCCGCCCGACACCGCAGCGCGTCGCCGTCGCTGTGCTCATGACGTCGCTCGGCCGCGTACTCGTGTGGTTCGTGCCGATCGTACTGGCCGTGCCCATCGTGCTGTACGCGCTCATCGCCGCGCTGGGCGGCGAGCTCGACGGCAGCGGCGTCATGATGGGCGTTGCGAACAATGCTCCTGCGTGGTTCTTGTTCGCGATGGGCGCCTCACTCACCACCCAGTACCTGCCGGTCAACGTTGCACACGGCATGACGCGGCGCAGCCTCGCCACCGCGCTCAGTTGGACGTTCCTGGCCGCCGCCGCGCTGCTCGCACTCGTTCTGCCGATCGGGTTCGTGATCGAAGCGTGGGTGTTCGAAGCCTACGGCTGGACGCGTGAAGCCGGGATCGGCCTGGCATCGCCCCTCGGCGGGCTAGGCGCGCTGATAGTAGACGCCTTCCTCCGGTTCGCAGCGATGGCATCGATCGGCGCACTTGCAGCGATCACGTACTACCGATGCGGCGCCTGGTGGGGCTCGCTCGCCGCGCTAGCGACGGTGGGTGCGCCCGGAGCCATCGTCATCTACCTCTCTGGAGACCTCGGCGCATGGGTCGCGCCGAGCGTCACGATGGCGGTGCTGGCGGCAACGATCGCCGTGGTCAACCTCTCCCTCCACGCACTCGTGCGGGGCGCGACGATCCGCTCGAAGGAGGCACAGTGATCCAGTGCACTCGACGCCTCGCCGACCTCCGAACGCCCGTTCGCCCGGAGTTCGGCGCGATGTTCGGGTAGACCTGGAGGTTCAGGATGCGGTACCGGACGACGATCCTCGCGACCGGCGGTCAGACGAGCGGCGTGCCCGTTCCACCCGACGTACTCGAGGCGCTCGGCGGCGGCGAACGAACCCCCGTGACGGTCACGATCGGGACGCACAGCTACCGCAGCAGCGTCGCGACCGTCGCCGGTCGATCGATGATCTCGCTCAGCGCGGAGTATCTGAAGGCTGCCGGCGTCGAGGCGGGTGACGAGGTCGAGGTCGAGCGCGACGCCGCGCCACGCGTGGTGGAGCTACCGCCCGCCGTCGCCGCGGTCCTCGACGGCCGGCCCGAGGCGCGTCGCACCTGGGACGGCCTGACCTACAGCTAACGGCGCTGGCACGTGTTGTAGATCGAGGGCGCGAAGACCGACGCCACGCGCCAACGGCGCAGCGAGTCGTCGTTGGCGACGTTGGCCCAGGGTCGAGAACGCTGACAGGCGCGGTCCTGTCCGAGCCGGCATCGCACCTCATCGAGACGCACGAGTCACGACCGGGAGGAGGTGGCGCCCGACGTGTTCGCCACAGGCTGGGACCGAAGTCGGGAGGCACGGCCGGGACTTACATGGTGAGCCCGAGGCGCTCGACCAGTGGGCCCGTGCCCTCGAAGTCGATATCGACGGAGAACCGCTGTCCAACGATCGCGACCGCCTCCGGCGTCAGTTCTCCGCCGAGTTCGTAGCTGCCGAGCCCGCCCGGAGATCCAGCGTCGCCCGTACGCACACGGTCCTCCTGGGGCGCTACGACGACGTCATTCAGCCTGCGTCTCCATCGTCACCACGCCGGAGTCGGCATCG
>JACCWH010000026.1 GCA_013697735.1 Trueperaceae bacterium
CCACCACCACCCGCGCGGCGACGGTGCTGCAGCTCCTCACGTACGCACGCATGCTGGAGCGGCTGCAGGGCGTGCCGGGGGAGTACGTGCACGTGGTCGCGCCGGGCGTGGCGCCCGATCCGTTCGCGCGGACGTCGCTGCGCGTCGAGGACTACGACGCCGTCACCGGCCGCGCCACGAGGAGGTTCGAGGCGTTCGCCGGCGCCGCCGTCGCCGGCGAGGCGCGCACCGTGCCCGAACCGGTCGATCACTGCGCGGTGTGCGGCTGGTGGGCGTCGTGCCGCGCGCGGTGGCGCGACCAGGACCATCTGTCGCTGGTGGCGAACCTCGGCGGAGCGCGCCGCGCGGAGCTCGAGCGTCACGGCGTCGACACCCGCCGAGCGTTGGCCGAGCGGCGGCACGGCATCGGCTTCAAGCCCGAGTACGGGCGCACGGAGGCGTACCTGTCCGCTGCCCACCAAGCCGAGGTGCAGGTCCGTAGCGAGGACGCGGCTGCACTCCAGGTCGACCGACTGCCGCTCACGGCCGACGAAGGGCTCGCGCGGCTGCCGCGGCGCAGTGAGGCCGACGTCTACGTCGACCTCGAGGGGACGCCGTTCTTCGCGGGCGGCGGCCTCGAGTACCTCTGGGGCTGGTCGATCGGCGACGGTCCGGTCACGCACCTCTGGGCGTTCGATCGCGCGAGCGAGCGCAGGGCCTTCGAGCGCTTCATCGACACCGTAGGCGAGCATCTGGCGCGGCATCCGGACGCCCACGTCGTGCACTTCGGCCCCTACGAGGTGAGCGCGTTCAAGCGCCTGATGGGGCGCCACGCGACGCGCGAGGAGGAGCTCGACGCGCTGCTCCGGCGCGAGGCGTTCGTCGATCTGCTCCCGGTGGTGCGTCAGGGCTTCCGGGTGGGGGTCGAGGCGTACTCGCTCAAGGACCTCGAGCGGCTGCACGGCTACGTCCGGGACGAGGACCTGCGCACGCTCGGCCCGCTCAAGCGCGAGGTGGAGCACGCCACGGTGCTCGGCACGCCGGATGCGGCGCGCGACGTCGCGCGTGACGCGGTCGCGCGCTACAACGCCGACGACGTGCTCTCGACCGTCGCGCTGCACAGCTGGCTCGAGGCGGAGCGCGAGGCGCAGGGCGTGGCCCCGAAAGCGCTGCCCGACACGGAGGGCGAGCCCAACGAGACGCTCTCGGAGGCGCGGCAGCGCGTCCAGGACCTGGTCGAAGCGCTCATGGCCGACGTACCCGAGGACCCGGCCGAGCACGACGACGACACCCGGGCCAAGGTGCTGCTCGCCCACCTGCTCGACTTCGAGCGGCGCGAGGCGAAGGTCGCGTTCTGGGAGCTCTACGCCCACCGCGACATGACGCCGGAGCAGCTCGAGGAGTCGTCGAAGGGGATCGTCGGTCTGCGCTACCTCGACACGCTCCCCCCACAGGGCCGGCAGCGGACCCCCCGCGTCCGCTACGCCTTCCCGCCGCAGGATCTCGACGTCCGCTCGAACGACGCGTTCCGGGCGTGGGTGGATGGCACGCTGCGGTCGTTCGCATTCGACCTCGACCTCGACGCGCGCACGCTGGTGCTGACGCAGGGACGCGGCGCCGAGGCCGCGCGGGTCGAGGAGGGGTTCTTCTGGAACTTCGTCGACGCTCCGACCATCACGGAGGCGCGCCTCGACGTCGCGCGCGACGTGGTGGAGCGCGGACTCGAGGCCCCGGGCCGCTACCGCGCCGCCCGCGATCTGCTCCTCGCTCGCGTCGGCCGCACGGCATCGGGCTTCGATGCGTCGCAGCTCGACGGCGAGGGGCCGCTCGCCGCCGCCGAGCGTCTGGCCTTCGCCCTCGACGGTGGCGTCCTGCCCGTGCAGGGCCCACCCGGCGCCGGGAAGTCCTACACGGCCGCGCGCACGATCCTGGCGCTCGTCGCCGCCGGCCAGCGCGTCGCCGTGACCGCGCTCTCGCACAAGGCCATCGGCAACCTCCTCGAAAAGGTCGTCGAGGCGGCGGAGGAGTCGGGCGTCGCCGTGCGCGTGGGCCAGCAGGTGGGGAAGGACCGCGAGCCGGCGGCGGGCGTGAAGGTCTTTCCGAAGGCGGCCGACGTCAAAGCGGCCCTCGACGGCGGAGCGGTCGAAGTGGTCGGCGGCACCGCCTGGGCG
>JACCWH010000037.1 GCA_013697735.1 Trueperaceae bacterium
TTCGTGAGCTGGTTCGCCAGCAGTCGGTCGGCCAGCTGGTCGCGCTCGCCGTCGTCGTGCTCCAGGATGTCCGACGCGAGCGCATCGATCGCGTCGTGCGTCAGGAGCTTCGCCGCTTGATCTCACCGAGCTTCGCGCCTGCGATCTCGGAGGCGAGTCTCTCGGCCGTTGCCGATGCCGTCACGCTGCTCCCTCCCGTCCGATGGTCAGGCCTTGCCGGCGCAGCCGAAGAGGCGCATGCGCCCCTCGATCACGGTGCGCATCTCGGCGCGCGCGGGGCCGAGGAGCTTGCGCGGGTCGAACTCCTTGGGCGTGCGCGCGAGCGACTCGCGCAAGGAGGCCGTGAAGGCGAGGCGCAAGTCGGTGTCGGTGTTGATCTTGGCGATGCCGCGCGCCACGGCGCTGCGGACGTCGTCCTCGTGGATGCCGCTGGCGCCGTCGAGGCGTCCGCCGGCGGCGTTCAGGCGCTCCACGAGCTCCGTCGGCACGCCCGACGCGCCGTGCATCACGAGCGGCTTCGAGACGCGCGCGGCGATCTCCTCGATGCGACCGTGGTCGATGTAGGGTCGCCCCGTCCCCTTGTTCGCGCCATGCGAGGTGCCGATCGCAACCGCGAGGTAGTCGGCGCCCGTCGCATCCATGAAGCGCTCGGCCTCGTCGGGCTTGGTGAGGATGGCGTCCTCCTCCGCCACCACGACGTGCTCCTCGACGCCGCCGAGGCGGCCGATCTCCGCCTCGACGCTCACGCCCGCGGCGTGCGCGGCGTCGACGACACGCTTCGTCTCGGCGACGTTCTCGTCCTCGTCGGCGTGCGATTTGTCGATCATCACGGAGGTGAAGCCGAGGCGGATCGCCTCGATGCAGCGCTCGAACGACGAGCCGTGATCGAGGTGGAGGCAGACCGGGACGGTCGCGTCGCGCGCCATGCCGAGCACCAGGTCGATGAGTGGCTTGCCACCGTACGAGAGGCCCCCCTCCGAGACGGCGACGAGCACGGGCGAGCGCGTCTCCTCGGCCGCCGCGAGGATCGCCTGCGTGATCTCGAGGTTGCTCGTGTTGAAGGCGCCGACGCCGTAGCCGCCGGCGCGCGCGGCGCTGAGGATCTCCATACCTGTCGTGAGGGGCATGGGGGAGTCTACCAGCGAGCGCGTCGGGGGCGGGGGAGGGGCGGGTGGCCGCGTTAGGAGCCCGTGTGGCTACGCCACTCGGGGGTGATGCGGTCGAGGTCGAGGAACGGGTGGATCTTCAGGAGCTTCGACGACGAGCGGGCGGCGGTGACGACTGCGCTCGCCCTGCTCGCGTTCCGCGCGCCCGCTCGATCGCCTCTCCTCGAGCTGCCTCCGGACACGCCCTCCGCGTGCACCGTCACGAGCACCCGATTACCGTCACGGTCGAACCATCAGACCATCCGCATCACGCGCGCGCCGTGACCCCGCGTCGAAACGCTCACGTGTCGCCCGAGGCTCTCGCCTCGCGGTCGGTCGGGGTGCTGCCCGGGTCTCGGTGTCGCTCGAGGGCGTCGATGATCACGGCGAGTCCGAAGGCGAACTCGTGGGCGGGATCGTAGCCGGCGGCGACGAGCGCTTCGGCCGACTCGTTCAGGTAGGGGTACTCGGCGGGCGGCAGCTGCGGTATGAAGACCTCCTCGGTCATGGCTGCGAGTTCGTCCGCGGTATCGAAGGGGAGCGTCGCCACTTGGAGGACGAACCCATAGACGTAGCTGTCGAGCAGCCAGTTCGCGTGGGTCGCCATCTCGATGGAGAAACCGGCCCTGCGGAGGCATGCGACCACTGCCTCGCGGTGGCGCAGGTTCGCAGGGCCCGGGTGCGTCCGCGACTCCATCAGGCTGACCGCCCAGGCGTGGCGCACGAGGACGTCGCGGGCCGAGGTCGAGCGCCGGCGCATCGCCTCCTGCCAATCACCCTCGCTCGAGGGCAGCTCGATCTCGGCGAACACGAGGTCGATCATGCCGTCGAGCAACTCGTCCTTGTTCGCGACGTAGTGATAGAGCGACATGGCGCCGGCGCCGAGTTCGCGGCCGAGCCTACGCATGCTGAGCCCCTCGAGCCCTTCGGCGTCGGCGAGCCTGAGGGCCTCGCGCAGCACGCGCTGCGTGTTGAGCCCCTCGCGCGGCTCGGCACTTCCCCCGTTCTCAGCCATCGTGCGCCCCTCCTGTTCGACCCACCCTCTTGACAGATGGTACACCGTACGTGAATAGTACAGCGTACGTCGTACGGTGTACGCACACGCACGGCGACGATCGCAATCAAGGAGTACCCGATGAACGCACCACGAACCTCCACACCCACACTGAAGGACGACCCCGTACCGGTCCGGACCAAGCTCGCAGCAGCGTGGGCCAGTTTCATGTTCCTCTGCATCTACGTCGACTACCTCCACCTCTACACGCCGGGTGTCATCGACGACATCCTGGTCGGCGTCGTCTTTGAGTTCGACATCAACCAAACCTTCGTCGTCGGTGCGCTCACGCTCATGGCCATCCCGATCCTCATGATCCTGCTCTCCACGACACTGCCCGCCCGTGTCAACCGCACGATCAACCTCGTCGTAGCGACGCTCTACATCCCCGTCTCGCTGTCCAACGCGGTAGGGGAGTCCTGGACCTACTTCTACGGCCTCGGCATCGGACTCGAGGTGCTGCTCCTGGCTTTCATCCTGCGCTCCGCCTGGACTTGGTTTCGCACGCCCTCACCATCGATGCCAGACCTCGTCGACCCCAACCGGTCGCAGATCCAGATGGGACGGTAGGCACATGGCTTCGATCCGAACCACCGGTCCGACCAAGAACTTCGGTGATCTCCGGGCCGTCAACGAGATCGACCTCGACCTGCCCGAGGGTGGGGTGGCCGGCCATCGCGGCCGTGATCGCTGCCACACTGGCCATCAGCATCGGCGCTGGCGCACTGATGGCGAACGACCCCCGGCCCCTACCGCGCCGAGGACCTCGCCTACCTGGTCGAGCTCGCCGACACCGGCCGCAAGCGCGGCAACGTCGTCGTCCGCATCCCACACACCCACCCCGAAGGGACACCGGTCATGATCGAGGCACACGCACTCACCAAGCGCTACGGCGACACGACCGCCGTGGACACCGGCGGCCACGTCGGCGCGGGGGGTGGCCCGGTCCCCGCCTCACGACGGTCGTGGGCCCCGGACCTCGCCCGCGGCGCGGTGCTGCTCGGCATCGCCCTGGCCAACGTGGGCCTGTACCTGCACGGCACCGAGATGGGC
>JACCWH010000043.1 GCA_013697735.1 Trueperaceae bacterium
TTTCAGCCGCCCGCCCCGACCTCCACTCCACTCCGCCCACGCCACCGCGCGATCGACCAGGCGACGAAGACGAGCACCGCGGCACCGACCGGGAACACCGCGCGCACCCCGACGGCCTCGGCCACGCCGCCCATGAGCAGGGGGCTCACGACCTGAGCGACCCGGTTGGCCGTGAGGCGCACGCCGATCGCGAGTCCACGCCGTCCGGCGTCGGCGTGATCCGCGACGAGCGCGAGCGACAGCGGTTGGGTGATGCCGGAGCCGAAGCCGGCGAGCACGACCGCGAAGGCGAGGAGTGCGAACGTGTCGAACACCGCCAGGAGCGCCACGCCCAAGGCGAGCAGGAGCGTCATGGTGGTGAGCGTCCTCGCACGGGAGCCGCCGTGCCGTTCGACCACGAAGCGCAGCGCGGGACGCACGAGCATCCCGGCGAAGGCCTTGAGGCTGAAGAGGGCGCCGATCGCGGTAGCCGAGAAGGCGAGCTCGCTCAGGCGCAGCGGCATGAAGGTGGTCACCATGGCGAGGGCGAAGACGACCGCGCAGCTCGAGAGGAGTGCCATCCGGATGCCGCCCAGGCCGAGGAGCCGGGTGAGTTCGCCGCCCATGGGTGTCTGCGCGGGCGCTCCCGGGCCGACGACGGGCTCCGCTCTGGCGGTGAAGAGGAAGGTGGCAAGACTCAGGGCGCTGACGGCGCCGGCGGTCGCGAACGCGGCCGGAAACCCGAAGCCGTCCGCGACGAGCCCGGCCACCAGTGGGCCAGCGAACTTACCACCCGACTGGAATCCCGAGTACCAGCCATAGTCCCGGAGCCGCAGGCGCGGGTCCGGCTCCCTGCCGACACTGCTCTGCGCCGCAAGCACGACGAGCAACTGCGCCAAGCCGAGCACCACCTGCGCCACCGCGAGCGCCGCAATGGTGCCGAAGAGTGCCACCGCGAGCGGCGCCACCACGATCGTGGCGGTGCCGATCAGGAGCGGGAGGCGCGGTCCGAGCCGGTCGACGGTGACGCCAACCGCGAGCGCGAGCAGGGACGGCAGCCAGAATCCCGACGAGACGAGGAGCCCGACGAGGGCCGGGCTGGCGTCGAGTTGGAGGGCGTAGAGCGGAACGAGGGGCGTCAGCATGCCCTTCGAGGTGGAGACGACCGCCACCGCGGTGCAGAAGATCACGAACGGCCGCGCCGCCCGCTCGCGCCTCATCGACGGTCGAGGCCAAGCAGGTCCACGGGCGTGCGCGCCACCATCGTGCTTACGTCCACGGCCGGGATGCCACACCCCAGCATCTCGCGGATGAAGCGGAGCATGCCGCGCGCTGGCGGTTCGAGGTCTGCGGCTCCGAGGTCAGTGGCAAGGATGCAGCGGTCGGCGCCGACGTCGCGGACGATGCCCGCGAGGTGCGCAACGGGTACGTGCGCTCCCGTCACCGTGGAGCGGTAACAAAGCTCGAGATAGGCGCCCGCTCGCGTAGCGGCGAGGCAGCCTTCGCCGTCGAGCGCGACGGCGCGATTCTCAGGGTGCGTCACGACCACCCGATCGACGCCGAGCGCGCGGGCGAACGGTACGAGGGCGGCGACCTCGACCGCGTGCAGGTGGCCCGTCGCGAGCACGACGCCGGCATTGGCGATCAGGTTGCAGATCTCCTCGACCTCCCTCCGCACCCGTCCGGGAGCGTCGAGGCCACCCTCGAAGATCGACAGGCCGTCGCCGAACGGTTTCCCTCGAGCTCGCAGGTGGCTCGCCGCGGTATTCGTAGGGAACCAGACGACGCGGGCACCATAGCGGATCGCCGCCTCCACCGCGTACGGGTTCAGCCCGCCGACGGCGCGATTCAGCGTGATCGAGCCCACCACGTCGACGCCAGGCACGCGCGCCGCGGCGAGCGAGGCGCGGTCGGCGGTCACCATCGCGTGGTCCTTCAGCACCAGCCCTCGCATGCCGGCCTCGCGTGCGGCGGTGGCAACGTCGATCGCGTCCATCACGCGCGGCTTGACGTCGGGCGCTGCGTGCACGTGCATGTCGACGGCGCCCAGGCGCAAGTCGCGTGCGTCGTCGAGGTGCGTCATCCGACCGCCACGCCTTGGAGGTCGAGCTCCTCCGCGAAGTGGCAGGCGACGCGGTGGCCGGGGCGGATCTCACGAAGCGCCGGCTCGTCCACGGTGCAGCGATCCTTGGCGTAGCGGCACCGGGGATGGAAGTAGCAGCCCGACGGAGGGTTCGCGGGATCGGCGACCTCGCCCCCCAGGCGGATGCGCCGCCCCTTGTTCCGGAGGCGCGGGTCCGCCTTGGGCACGGCCGAGAGGAGCGCCTCCGTGTACGGATGCAGCGGGGCGGCGAACAGTTCGTCGGTCTCGGCGATCTCGACGAGTTTGCCCACGTACATGACCGCGACCCGGTCGCTGATGTGCTCGACCACGCTCAGGTCGTGCGCCACGAACAAGTAGGTGAGCGCGAACTCCTGCTGAAGGTCCTGCAGCAGGTTGACCGTCTGTGCCTGCACGGAGACGTCCAGTGCCGAGACCGCCTCGTCACACACCACCAACCGCGGGTCGAGCGCGAGCGCCCGGGCGATGCCGATTCGTTGCCGCTCGCCGCCGCTGAAGGCGTGGGGGTAGCGTCGTAGGTACTCGGGCCGCAAGCCGACCTTGCCGATGAGTTCGGCGACGCGGTCTTCGAGCTCGCGGCCGGAGGCGATGCCGTTCACGCGGAGCGGCTCACCGACGATGTCGAGGACGGGCATCCGCGGGTTGAGGGACGAGTGCGGGTCCTGGAAGATCATTCGGATCTCGCGCCGGTAGGTCTTGAGTTGGCGGTTCGGCAGGCCGGCGAGGTCGACGCTCTCCCCGGAGGCGGTGTGGTAGATCACCTCCCCGCCGGTGGGCTTGGTGATGCGGACCACGCAGCGGCCGGTCGTGGTCTTGCCGCACCCACTCTCGCCCACGAGGCCGAGCGTCTCGCCCTCACTGATGGTGAAGTCGACACCGTCGACCGCCTTCACGTGCCCGACCGTGCGTCCGAACATCCCCTTGACGATCGGAAACCACATGCGGAGGTTGCGGACCTCGAGCAACGGCCGGACGGCGGGCGTCGGGAGCGACGCATCGTGCGCTCGCGTGCGCGGGGGCGGCACGAGCGACTCGCCGCTGCGCTGTGCGCTCACGGGGCCACGCGCTGGGCGCGCTCGAGGCGCTCGACGTCGGAGTGAAGCAGGCAGCGGACATCTCGACCGGGAGCGAGCGACTCCCGCGGCGGCACGATCGTCGCGCACACCCCCGGCATCGCCTCCTGGCATCGGGTGTGGAACGGACACCCGGTCGGCCGCGCGAACGGATGCGGCACCATGCCGCGAATCGCCTCGAGCCGCGCCCCCGAGCGCGCGCCCATCCTGGGGATCGAGCGCAGCAGGGCTCGCGTGTATGGGTGCTTCGGGTCGTGGAACACCGCGTCGACGTCGCCGCGCTCCACGACCATGCCGAGGTACATGACGGCGACGTCGTCGGCGATCTCGGCCACCACGCCGAGGTCGTGGGTGATGAACATGACCGTCATGCCGAACTCGGCCTGCAGGTCCTGGATGAGGTCGAGGATGTTGGCCTGCGTGGTGACGTCGAGGGCGGTGGTCGGTTCGTCGGCTATGAGCAGGCTCGGCCCGCAGGAGAGCGCCATGGCGATCATGGCGCGCTGCCGCATGCCGCCGGAGAGCTGAAACGGATAGGACTCCATGCGCGTCTCGGGCTTGGGGATCCCGACACGCCCAAGGAACGACACCGCCCGGTCGTGCGCCTCCTCCTTCGTGACGCGGAGGTGGAGGCGGATACCCTCGACGATCTGGTTGCCGATGGTGTGCACCGGCGACAGCGCGCTCATCGGTTCCTGGAAGATCATGGCGATCTCGCGCCCACGGATGGCGCGGATCGTGGCGCGCCGCGGGTGGAGCGTGGCGATGTCGACGGGTTCGGCGTCCGTCCGCCGATACATGATCGAGCCAGCGACGATGCGCCCGGGGTCGTCGACGATCTGGAGGATCGACCGCGCGGTGATCGACTTCCCTGATCCCGACTCCCCCACCACGCACAGGGTGCGACCTCGACGGACGTCGAGGTCGACACCATCGACCGCACGCACGACGCCCTCGTCGGTGAAGAAGTGCGTCTTGAGCCCACGGATCTCGATCAGGCAGTCGGCGACCGTGGTCGCCGACTGCGAAACCGGCGCGTCGGGTGGTGGCGTCATCGCGGCCTCCGGGGCGTCACGTGTGATACGGGTCGGCGGCGTCTCGAAGGCCGTCGCCGAGGAAGTTGAGGGAGAGCACGGCGATCACGACCGCCATGCCGGGCCACAAGAGCCAGGGTGCCGTAGCGAGCGCCCGAATGTTCTGCGCCTCCTGCAGCAGCACCCCCCAGCTCACCACGGGCGGGCGGAGACCGATCCCTAGGAACGAGAGTGCGGTCTCGGAGAGGATCATCGTCGGGATCGCGAGCGTGACGGTCGCGATGATGTGGCTCATGAACGAGGGCACCATGTGACGGCCGATGATGCGCATCTCGCTCGCGCCGTCGAGCCGAGCGGCCGTCACGAAGTCCTCCGTCTTGAGTGACAGGAACCGCCCGCGCACCACGCGCGCGAGACCCGTCCAGCCGATGAGCGACAGGATCACGGTGATCATGAAGTAGACCCGCAGCGGCGGCCAGGTGAGGGGGATCGCGGCTGCGAGGCCCATCCACAGGGGGATCGCGGGGATCGAGCGGATGAACTCGATGGTGCGCTGGATGAGGTTGTCGAGCCAGCCGCCGTAGTACCCCGAGATGCCGCCCAAGACGATGCCGAGGAGCAGGCTCAGCGCCACACCCACGAGACCGATCGACATCGATATGCGCGTGCCGTGGACGATGCGGCTCAATACGTCCCGTCCGAGGCGGTCGGCGCCGAGGAGGTACATCGCCTGCCCCCCCTCCACGGGGCCGATGAGCCGACGCTCCATCGGGATCAGGCCCCACAGCTTGTACGGTACGCCGCGCACGAAGAAGGCGATCGGAACGATCTCGTCCGGATCCGCGACGAACGTGCGTCGCAGCGTCCGCGCGTCCAACTGCGACGTGAGACCGACCACGTGCGGCTGGAAACGGCGACCCGCCTCCGTCTCGACGACGAAACCGATCGGTTGCGGTGGGGCGTAGGTGTAGCGAGCCGCGTATTGGTCGGCCGGGAAGGGTGCGATCACCTCGGCGAACGCGGCCACCAGATACAACATCAGGGTGACGATGCCACCGATCATCGCCAACTTGTGCTTGCGGAATTTCCACCACATGAGCTGCCACTGCCCCGCGACGGCGATCTTCGCCTCCGCCGCCACGCCGTCTGCGGCGCCGCCCTCCGCGAGCCCGCCATGCGACCCGGCCATCGCGACGTCGCTCGGGGCGACGTCGACGCCGGCGGCATCGTGCACCTCGGCGTGGACGTAGCCTCCATCGTCGGGTGGGAGCGGCTTGCCTCCGAAGCGGGGCCCTTCTGGTGTGTCGCGTTCAGACATCGATCGACCTCATCGGTAGCGGATCCTCGGGTCGAGCCAGGCGAGGAGGATGTCGGAGAGGAGCGTCCCGATCACCGTGAGGACGCTGAGCATCATGATGAACGCCCCGGCGAGGAACATGTCCTGCGCCACGAGCGCCTGCAGGAGGAGCGGACCCGTGGTCGGGAGGCTGAGCACCACCGCGACGATCAGCTCACCCGATACCAGGTCGGGAAGCTCCCAGCCGACGCGGCTGACGATGGGGTTCGACGCGACGCGGACGGGGTACTTGGTGAGCAGGCGCGTCTCGGGCAGCCCTTTCGCCCGAGCCGTCACGACGTACGGCTTGGGGAGCTCGTCGAGCAGGTTGGCGCGCATGTAGCGGATGAGCGAGGCCGTGCTGGCCGTCCCGACGACCACGATGGGGATCCACAGGTGCTGGAGCAGGTTCACGAACTTTGCGAACGACCACGGGGCATCGGCGAACTCCGACGAGAAGAGACCGCCCGGGTTGTAACCGAAGACGGTGAGCGAGACGTACATCAGGACCAGCGCGAGGAGGAAGTTGGGGATCGCGAGTCCGATGAAACCGACGAACGTGGCGACGTAGTCGCCGATGGAGTACTTCCGTACGGCAGAGTAGATCCCGATCGGGATGGCGACGGCGTAGACGAAGAGGACGGTCAGGAGCGAGATGCCGAACGTGAGCCCCAAGCGGCTCCAGATGAGCTCCTCGACGGGCCGCCGAAAGTGGAACGAGAGGCCGAAATCGCCGCGCGTGACGATGCCCGTGATCCATCGCCAGTACTGGACGGCCATCGGTTGGTCGAGACCGTAGCGCTCGCGGAGGTAGATGAGCTGGGCCCGATCGAGCTCACCACCTTGCGCCTCGAGGCGCGCGGCCAGCGTGCTGAGGAAATCGCCCGGTGGCAGCTGGATGATCACGAACGACACGACCGAGATCGCGAAGAGCGTCGGGAGGATGAAGAGCACCCGGCGGAGCAAGTACTGGAGCATCGGATCGCCTCCGGGTCGAAGGTCGAAGGTCGAAGGTCGA